>CAYNVI010000479.1:0-4157 GCA_964400585.1 uncultured Pirellulaceae bacterium
GGCCTCTTCGGCGGCGCGTTCGGCGGACAACAAGGGGATACCTCCAAGCCCGCCCTCCGGACCCGACTCCGGAGCGCCGTGAACGTCGCCCCGACACCCCCCTCCGAAGTCCAAACACGGATCGAAACCCGGCTCCGGTCACTCCCCGAAGGCCGTCAAATCGACGGCGTGAATGTGGTGGTCGACGGCCGCACGGCGATCCTCCGCGGTCAAGTCGCCACCGACCGCGAGCGACGGATGAGCGAAATGCTGATCCGGCTCGAACCGGGCGTCTCGCAAATCGACAACCGGATCAACGTCACTCGCTGACGCCCGAAGCATCGGTTGCGCAGCGGCGGAAGCCGGCCGGCCTGCGGTTCGGCTCCCCGCGTACCGTGACGGCGCGAGCCGCCCGGTTTTTCGGCTCGACGGCAGCGAGGAAGCGATCGACCGTCGTGCCCCGATCCATGCGAAAGTGAAACGCGAACGAGACGATTCGCCGGGGGCGTTGACGCCGGCGAAAGATTTGCGACACTCTTCCCCTTCCGGCCCCGAGCCGGAATCCTCCCAATCACGATGCGGCCGTGGCGGAACTGGCAGACGCGCTAGGTTGAGGGCCTAGTGGGAGTTAATCCCGTGGAGGTTCGAGTCCTCTCGGCCGCACTGCAAACCAGGCCTTTCGTTGCCCGCAACGAAAGGCCTTTTTATGCGCCGAGACAAACGAGGGGGGCGGGATCAGGCGGCGGCGGGGATCCGCGCCATCAGTTGGATCATGTCCTTGAGTCGCGAGGAAAAGCCCCATTCGTTGTCGTACCAGGCCAGTACTTTGACGAGCCGGTCGCCCTGCACGTAGGTGTCTTGGGGGCTGAGGATCGCGCTGTGCGAATTGCCGACGATGTCGCGCGAGACGAGCGGTCGCGTTTGCACCTCCAACACGCGTCGCAGCGAATCGCCGCTCCAACGCTGCATCGTCTGGTTGACCTCTTCGACGGACATTGGCACTTGCTTTGCTCTCGTCATCGATCACGTCCGCAGTTTCCCGGGCCTGCACAGCACACCATGGTGAAAACGCACCGTGGTGCACCACGGTGAAAGCCCACCGTGATGAAAACCGGCGAGTCCCAATCGACCAGTGGAGAGTCCCCGACGATGGATATTACCTACCGCACCGAGTACGGCATTCTGGAGATCGAACCGACCGGTTCGTTGGAAGAGCAAGACTTCGAAAGTCTTGACAAGGAGATCAAGCACATCCGCGAGACCGGCCAGGAGTTGAAGGGGATCCTGATCTATACGAAGGACTTCCCAGGCTACAGCAAATTCTCCGATCTGATCGCCCATGGAGAATTCATCAAGACCCACCGCGATCAGATCCGCAAGGTGGCGCTTTGTACCGACTCGACGGCGGGCATGTTGCTGGAGGTCCTCGGGGAAAATTTGACCGCCGCGGAGACGAAAAAGTTTGCCTACGCGGATAAGGACGAGGCGGAGAAGTGGCTGCTGAGTTGACCGCCCAGCGGGCGTCTGCGAAGCGATGCGAAGCGATGGGCGCTCCCGGACCGACGCTCTTCTGGACTCCTCCGCCAGCGCTCTCCTGATCGCAGCAGGGGGAGGCGAGGAATTCATCGCGCGCCCATCGCGCCTCCCAACCCTCACATCTGGTTTGGCCCGGCGCCGAACTGCTTGCCTAAGGAGAGAATCATGTCGACGGCTGTCTCACGCGATTTTTCGCGTCAGCGAGAACAAATGGTGGAACTGATCCAGCGGCGGGGGATCCGGGATGCCGCCGTCTGCAAGGCCCTTCGCGCGGTGCGCCGGGAGGCGTTCGTCCCGGCAGAGGTCCGCGAGTTTGCCTACCAAGATTCACCGCTTCCGATCGGCAACGAGCAGACCATCTCGCAGCCCTACATCGTCGCCTTGATGGCGACGGCGTTGGAGCTTGAGGCGGATGACCGCGTGCTGGAAATCGGTACCGGTTCGGGTTACGCCGCGGCCGTGTTAGGCCACATCGTCTCGGAAGTCTTTACGGTCGAACGCTATGGCGAACTGGCGGAAACGGCCCAACAGCAGCTGGACGATGAGGGGATCGAGAACGTGCTGGTGTTGCATGGTGATGGCACGGAGGGTTGGCCCTCCCATGCTCCTTACGACGCCATCGTGGTGGCCGCAGGGGGACCCGATGTTCCGCAACCGCTGCTCGACCAACTGGCAGTGGGGGGACGCCTGGTGATCCCGGTCGGCCGCGACCGTTCGCTCCAGAAGCTGATTCGGGTAACGAAGCGGAGCGAGGAGAGCTACGAACGCGAAGACCTTGGCGATGTCCGGTTTGTTCCTTTGGTCGGGACCGCGGGCTGGAATGATGCGGAACCGGGGTGGGATGGACACAATGTTCGTCCCGTTGCCGGGCCGAAGGAGGTGACCGAAGTCATCGCCGAGGCCGCGGAACCCTTCAGCGATGTCGACACCGCAGACCTGTCCGGCTTGATGGACCGGATCGGTGACAGCTCTCTGGTGCTGATCGGGGAAGCCACGCACGGGACTTCCGAATTCTACCGGATGCGGGCACGGATCACGCGAGAGCTGATCGAGCATCATGGGTTTGACTTCGTGGCGATCGAAGCCGATTGGCCGGATGCGGCCCGCATCGATCGATACGTGCGGTCGGAAAAGGAAAGCGAAGCGGCCCGGCCCTGGCAGGCGTTTGCCCGTTTTCCTACTTGGATGTGGCGTAACCACGAGACCTTGGAGTTCATCGATTGGCTGCGAGAGCATAACCAGCAACGAGAACAGGCCGCGGGTTTCTACGGATTGGATCTCTACAGCATGTACACTTCGATCGACGAAGTGCTTGCCTATTTGGACCGTGTTGATCCGGAAGCGGCGCGGACGGCGCGGGAGCGGTACGGCTGCCTGGCTCCCTGGGAAGGCGATCCGGCGACGTATGGCCGGGCAGCGCTGTCGGGTGCCTACCAAAAGTGCGAAGGCGATGTGGTGCAAACGCTGCGGGACCTCCTGAACCGCAGGATCGAGTACATCCAGCAGGACGGGCTGCAGTATTTTGATGCTACCCAGAACGCACAGCTGGTCGCGAACGCCGAAAAATACTATCGGCAGATGTATTACGGCGGGAGCGCATCATGGAACCTCCGCGATACGCACATGTTCGATACCTTGCGGGCGCTCCGTAAACAATTTGGACCCGACTCGAAAGGCATTGTTTGGGAGCACAATTCGCACCTGGGCAATGCGGCGGCCACCGAATCGGGCCAAGCCGATCAGATCAACGTGGGACAGCTCTGCCGGCGAGCATGGGGTGAGGAGGCCTACTTGATCGGACAGGGAACCGACCATGGGACGGTCGCTGCCGCCCATTCCTGGGGCGAGCCGCATGAAATCATGCAGGTACGTCCCGCCCAGAAAAGCAGCTATGAAAAGCTGTGCCATGAGTCGGGTGTGCAGAATTTCTTTCTGCCGCTGCGGGGATCCGAATCATCGACGCTGCGAGACCGATTGAAGGGCCCGCTGCTGCAGCGGGCCATCGGCGTCGTGTACCGTCCTCAGACCGAGATGCAAAGCCACTACTTCCACGCTTCGCTGCCGCGTCAATTCGATGAGTGGATCTGGTTCGACGAGTCGCAGGCGGTGCAGGCGCTCACGGAAGACGAAACGCAACAGTGGGCCGCGCCTCATCCGTTCGCGGTGATCGATCGGTAATACCTCGGACCAGACAAGCAGGCGGGGTCGTGCTGCGGAGGAGGGCTGGAGTGGCGGGATCGCGAAAGCAGGCGTCATCCGCTGACTCGGTACGCCCGTCCTCTGCGGCCCGTCCGCAGCGGCCCAGGCTTGCTTGACCGCTCGCTACAGTCGCAGCAAATGCTCCGACAACGTCCGTTAGGTGTGCGATGAGAAAAGAAGTGATCGGGAAATGGTTATTCGTGCTTGCCGCGGCCGTTTCGTTCTTGTTTTCGGTGTTCCTCTGGTTTGGAGGGCAGCGTGAAGAGGGCGCATTCGTCGGCATCTGGGTACCTTCCATCCTCTCGCTCGGGGCATTGATGTTCGCCAGCGGAGGCGTGCGCAAATGAGTACCGCCGTCATCTTTTTTGTGGGGCTGTTTGTTTCGGGGATCACGTTCGTCGCGGCCCTTTTGGTCGGCCTGCAAGAAGCGGGTGATCCAGCGC
>CAYNVI010000480.1:0-4144 GCA_964400585.1 uncultured Pirellulaceae bacterium
TCGACGGACTGGTCCTCTCCCTCGCCTCGGCCGACCTCGCACAACTCACCACCGCGGGCTCCGTGCTGAGCACCGGCAGCGGGGCGAAATTGTCGCATGCGATCACCAAAGCAGTCGGCAGCGGATTGGGGGGGCTGGAACACCTGACCGGGATCCCCGGGACCGTCGGGGGAGCCCTCTGTCACAACGCCAGCGCCAGCGGAGGCGATATCGGGTCGCTCGTCGCCTCGGTCGAACTGTTGGACGGCGAGGGGGTGGTGCGGACGCTGGCACGATCCGAACTGCAGTTTTCCCATCGCAAGTCCAACCTGGCCGGCTTGCTGCTGCTGACCGCCCACTTTGAGCTCGAACCGCACGACCCGGCCCTCCTCACCAAACGGCTGCAAAAACTGTGGATCGTGCGGCGGAGCGAGCGTCCGGTCGACGAACCGCGGATCGTGATGCCCTTCGTCGAACCCGATGTCGCCAGCACCGCGGAACTGATCCAACAAGCGGGGCTCGCCGGGATGCGGAGCGGGGCGGTCAGCATCGACACCGCCCACCCCAGTTTCCTGATCGCCGACAGCGGGGCGACCAGCGATGACGTCCAGCGGTTGCTCGAACGGGTCCGCGAACAGGTCCACCTGCAAAGCGGGATCGACTTGCAGTTGAATCTGCAAATCTGGTAAGACCGAGTTTTCCTTTGCCTTGCATGGATGCTCGACGTCGTGGCGCAACCGAAACCGGACTCCTCGCCGACGGCCCTTGGCCGGCCGCGTCGCCGCCTGGCCCCGCAAATGCTGGCCAGTATCGCCCGGGCTCCGGCGGTCTTGGCCCTGCTTTGGCCGACGCTGCTGGTCGTCGGCGGCTACGTCGCCTGGCACCGCTGGGGCGCCGACCACGTCGGCCGCCAGTTTTTTCGCTTGGAACCGTCCCAAGTGGAATTGACCGATCAGCCGACCTACATCCGCTCGGATATCCGGCAACAGGTATTCGCGTCGACCGGCCTGACCGAATTGTCGCTGCTCGATCACCAGGCGACCGCTCGGATCGCCCAAGCTTTTGCCACCCATCCCTGGATCCGTCAGGTGATCCGCGTCCGCAAAGAAGCGGGAGGCACGATCGAGATTCAGGTGCAGTATCGCCAACCGGTGGCGATGGTCCTGTTCTACAGCCAACATCCGGAGGTCCAAGGCTGGGCCTACGACCCGGTCGATGCGGAGGGAATTGTCCTCCCCCAAGGGGATTTTGACCAAGCCGATACGAAGGAGTATCTGGTGATCCGGATCCCCGACGTCTATTCGACCGGTACCCCGGGCTTCCCGTTTGGCGACCGCCGGGTCGCGGCGGCGGCTCAACTGGCCGGCCTGCTCACCGACTTCCGCGAACGGCTCGGCCTCCGCGAAATCCGGCTCGCCGCCGGGGCTGGCTCGGACCCGCTGCACCCCGCCTTTGAACTGGTCACCCAGCCAGGCACGACGTTGATCTGGGGAAGTGCCCCGGGGGCCGAATTGGGGGGCGAGCCCCCCGCTTCCCAAAAGCTCAAAAGGCTGCTCGAATCGCCGACCGCCGCCGACGACCTGCGGATGGCAACCCCGCCGTCCCCCGCCAGCCGGCGCTAAGCAGGTCGGAACATACCGGTGGGGGTAAACGCACGCCGGATAGCTGTCCCTGAATCGAAAGGGATCGAGCTCCCTCTCCCCCCCGAAAAAAACTTTTCGACCGTCCAGCGGCTAAGAGCCTATCCGGAAACCAGCCAACTGGCCGCGCAGCGGCTCCTTTCGTTCCCTCTCGCCCCGCGCAGCGGGAGAGGGGTAGGGTGAGGGGGTTTCCGCAGAGGCATTAAGAAATCGGTTGCCTTCCGGTGCGGTCAACGGTTTGCTCCTGCGTTTCCAGACAGGGGGTAAGCGATGCTGCCCCCTTGTCTTTTCGCTATCCTGGATGGTGATCGGGTGTGTGCCTCGTCGGCCGTTCAGCCTGCCCGCTCCGTCGGCCTTCAACTTGCATGGAATTGCGGAGAATCACTGCAATGAGAAACGAATACGATTGCGTGGTGGTCGGGGCCGGCCCTGGGGGAGCCGCGACCGCTTCCACCGTGGCCCAGCAGGGGCATTCGACGCTGCTGATCGAACGCGACCCGATGCCGCGGTTTCACGTCGGCGAATCGCTGATGCCCGAGGTCTACTGGCCGCTCGAAAAGCTCGGCCTGGTCGAGCGCGTCAAAGAAGCGGGTTTCCAGACGAAGAACAGCGTGCAATTTGTGACCGGGGGCGGGAAAGAATCGGAACCCTTTTTCTTCAAAGAGCACGACGAGCGGGAGTGCAGCATCACTTGGCAGGTCGAACGCGCCGAGTTCGACAAGATGCTCTATGATCGCGCTCAAGAACTCGGCGCCGATTGCTACGACCGCACGCGACTGTTGGACGTGACTTTCGACGCGGACCAACGGGTCAGCGGCGTCCGGCTGCGGGATCCCGACGGCGAAGAGAAATCGGTCCGCTGCCGCGTGCTGGTCGACGCCACCGGACAGCAGTCGTTCCTGGCGAACAAATGGCAACTGAAGGAAGTCAATCCCGAGTTGAAGAAGGCGGCGATCTGGGGCTATTTCAAGAACGCCGCGCGTGACCCTGGCGAGAATGCCGGAGCCACCATCATCCTGCAGACCGAGGCCAAGGATTCGTGGTTCTGGTTCATCCCCCAGTCGCGCGGGATTACCAGCATCGGCTGCGTCGGCGACATCGACTACTTGTTGAAGGGGCGCGGCAAGCCGGAAGAAGTCTTTTACCAGGAACTGGAAAAGTGCCCCGGGCTGAAGCCCCGCCTGCAGCAGGCCGAACGTGTGGGCTCGGTGCGGACGATCAAGGAGTTCTCTTACTGGACCAAGCAGCATGCCGGTGACGGCTGGGTCCTCGTGGGTGATGCCTTCGGCTTCATCGATCCGGTCTACTCATCGGGCGTCTACTTCGCCCTCGAAATGGGCGTACGGGCCGGCGAAGCCATCGCCGAGGGCCTGTCGCGGAACGATCTCAGCGAGCGCCAACTAGGACGCTGGACCGCGGAGTTTAAAGACGGCGCCCAGTGGATCCGCAAGCTGGTCAATGTTTTCTACAGCAAAGAATTCAGCGTCGGCCGCTTTCTCCGCGACCACCCGCAGCATCGCGGGAACCTGACCGACCTGCTGATCGGCCGGATTTTCTACGACGGCGCGGGTAAGATCTTCGACGATTTGGAACCGGCGCTCGAACAGGCCAAATCCGCACGAACCAAGGTCGAATCGACGCGATAAGCCTGCCAGGACGATTCCTCCGTCAGGGCAGGCGGTTTCGCCGCCACCGCCTTTTTCTCTCCTTCGCTCCGCGGTCGCTTACCCGCCGGCGGCCTGGAGCGTGGCAGCAGGGAGGATCTTGGCAGCGCGGCCTGCCGCGCGGCTGTCTACAGCGCGTCGGTTCCTTCGACGATTTGCAGTTCCGCGCCGTCGAGGAAGCTGACCAACGATTTGGCGCGGTAGGGCTGTTGCAGTTTCCGCACCGCTTTGCTTTCGATTTGTCGGACGCGTTCCCGGGTGACTTGGAAGATCCTACCCACCTCTTCCAACGTGTAGGTGTAGCCATCGGCCAGTCCGTAGCGAAGACGCAGGATTTCACGCTCCCGGTAATTCAACGTCTGCATCGCCCGATCGATCTGCGTCTTGAGGGCTTCGCGGTTCGCTTCCATCAACGGGTCCTCGTCCCGGTGATCTTCCAGGAATTCGCCAAAGACGCTTTCTTCGTGATCGCCGATCGGCTGATCGAGCGAGAGCGGAGCGCGCGACATCTTGAGGATCACGCGGGTTTCTTCGAGCGGTAAGCCGGCCTTCGCCGCGACCTCTTCGGCGGTCGGTTCCCGCCCGATCTCTTGCACCAAGGCGCGGGTGATCTGACGGACCTTGTTCATCGTGTCGATCATGTGGACCGGCACCCGGATGGTTCGGCTCTGATCGGCGATCGCCCGCGTGATCGCCTGGCGGATCCACCAGGTCGCATAGGTGCTGAATTTGTACCCGCGGGCATGCTCGAACTTATCGACCGCCCGCATCAAGCCGGTGTTGCCTTCCTGGATCAAGTCGAGAAAGGAGAGTCCGCGGTTGCGGTACTTCTTGGCAATCGAGACCACCAGCCGCAAGTTT
>CAYNVI010000481.1:0-4143 GCA_964400585.1 uncultured Pirellulaceae bacterium
CGAGAGGGAACGAAAGGAGCCGCGGCGCGGCCCGTTGGCTGGTTTCCGGATAGGCTCTCAGTGCATCATGCCATTGGCCGGTTGGCTGGCGTTGAAGTGATGCGGCCGTCCCTGCGGGATCCCCGGGTTGATGTTCTGTTCGTTGATGTGCATCCGGCTGACCGGGTTGGGGTAGCTCATGCCGGGAGCTTGGCGGACCCCGATTTTGACCTTGTCGACCGGTTGCGGGATGTTCATGTGGGTCCGGTTCCGCATTACATGTTTCTTCAGTCCGGCCGGGGCGCCCAAGGGAATATGGGGCGGACCGGGCAAACCGATCGGCGTTCCGGTCTGAGGCATGCCGTACTGGGGGGCGGTCATCCCGGCCACCATCCCCGGCATCTGGGGCGGCATCGGAGCGTTGTTTCCGCCGTTGGGGCCGCCGCCACCGCAGGTGGTACTGCAGGGGGCGAAGGGGACGGGCAAGCCGGATCCTGCCAGGGGGGAAGTTCCCTCGGGCATCATGCCTTGCATCGCCATCCCCTGGGCCATTTCGATATCCTTGTCGCCCAGGCGAATGATCGCCAAGATCGCTCCGCGGCGGTCGGCTTCGACGATCGGATCGACACCCGGATCGAGGCGGGTGCTGACCAAGGTATCGATCCCGGCCAAGGCGGGGCCTTGGAAGTCGGGATCCGGCAAGTAGATCACTTTGGTGACGAAGTTCCCGGTCAAGACCTGATCGAGGTCTTCTTCGGTGAATTGAACGGGGATCGCATTATGCGCCAGGTAAGCGCCGGTGCGGGGGTTGGCGACCGCCAGTTCGAGCGTCGGATAGAGCTCGACCCCTTCCCGGCCGGCGATATTGGTCAGTTTCAGGCGATAGAGCCCCCCTTGCGGGAAATTCTGACGGGCCGGCACGACCAGCGGTTCGCTATCAAACATCCCGTTGCCCGAAAGGCTGTACTGGACGTGCATCGATTCGGGTTTGCCCAAGGTGACCTGGACGGTGGGCGGCGGGCCCATCATCGCTCCTCCGGGCAGCGGCCCCCCCATCGGTCCTCCCATCATGGCGCCGGCCATCGCTTCGCCCCCGTCCATGCCGGGGCCACAACCATTGGGGCCGCAGTAACCGGCGGGGCTGACGCCGCCGTCCACGCCGGCGGGGCCCTGCATGCCGGCCCCCCGTGGGCCCGCAGCCATGGGGCCGGGCCCCATTCGGCCGGGAGCCATTGCGGGTGGGTTGAGCACCCCTGGTCCGGGTCCCCCGACACCGGGGCCGGGTTCCCGGATCCGTTGTTCGGGCGGCAGGTTATGGCGAACCGGAGTACACCCGGTAGCCAAGACTGCCGCTGCAATGCAGAGCGACAGTTGGGTCACGAAACGTTTCATCTTTTCCCCCTTCGGCAAGGCCCTGAGGCGGCCGGCGTGCAACTACAGCGGTGTAAAGGATCTCCGGGCGTCCCGCGAGGATCGAACATCGCGATCCGCCTGGACGGCGCGGCGCCCAACGACTTAAGATCCGCCGCATCAAAACGAACGTTGACGCGTGCGGAGCTCGGGCCGCCGGTATTCCCCATCGGCATCCGACAGACGGGTTCTTTGACAAAACCGGAATAACCTGTTCATGAAGATCAATCGGCACAACGAGGGTCGCCCGTCCCGCCGCAGGGCGAGCGCACGCGGATTGGCGGTCTGTCTGGTCGGGATCGCCCTGCTCGCCTGGGGCAGCGGATGGGCGGTCAGTGAAGAGACGCGGGCGGAGGAGGCCTCGGGCGGGCGAGCCGAGCCAGCAGCGGCGAGTGCTGCCGACCGCCCTTCGACGCAGGCGTCCCCGCCGGCCGAAGCCGCCTCTGCGGAAACGCTCCCCTCGCCCGCTGCGCCGCCCGCCCGGCGCGCCCCGCGCGCGCTGCCCACGCCCCCGTCGCTCCAAGCGACGCCGTCGACTTCGCCGCGGCCGGCGGCGAGTGGTGCGGCCGCGGAGGCCGAGGTGCCGGGATCCGTCGGCTCTTCCGCGGCCGCTCCCGCGCCGGCGGATGGCTCACGGCAGCAAGCTCGGCAGGCAGCCCAGCCTTTGATTCGCGATACGCTGCAACGCTTGACGGCCGGTCCCGCCTTCGATGCCAAGTTGACGCAGCATATCTGGGCGCAGGGGCGGGAGGTCGTCGGGGTCGGGCGGTACGAGCAGGCGGGGGAAGAAACCGGCTGGTTCAGCATGGAGATGATGGTCCCGACGGCCAGCGGCAAGTGCTTGCTGCAGCAGATGTCCGATGGCCGGCTGGCGTGGACCCGAGAGCAGGTGGGAGACCAGGTGCGGTTGCGGCGCGTCGATGTGGGGCGTCTCGATGAACTGGTCCCCCCGCACAAATACGACGGGCTGCGGCCGGGGCTGCGGGTCGGCGGCCTGGTCGAACTGCTGCAGCGGATCGAAACCGATTACGAGCTGACGCGGACGGCCGGCAAGGTCGATGGACGCCGCGTGTGGGTGCTGCGGGGGACGTTGCGCGAGCCTCCGGCGGATCGGATCGCCACGGCCAGCGAAGGGGATGCCTGGCCGGCGCTCTGTCCTCGCGAAGTCCTGGTGGCGATCGCCGCCGAAGATCATGCCGACGGATTTGGCAAGGGACTGCCGGTGCGGATCGAGTTTTGGAGTCAGCGCCCCGAGCAGGTCGAACCGGCGGCGCCGCGTCGGCAAACGGGGCAGCGGGATTTGATCAGCTTGTTGAAAATCTACGACGTGCGGGCGATCAATCGGGCCCCGCAGCAGCATTTCAGTTTCGAGACGGGCGAGAGCGACGTGCAATTCATCAACGAGACCGAACGGTACGTGCAGATGTTCGGGGTCAAGTTGACGGCGAAAGAACGGGTCATGCTGCTGCGTTAGCTGTTCAGCTAGGCTCTGTCCGAAAACCACCCCTCATCCTCTCCTTCTCCCCCGCGATTCGCTGCGCGGCGGGGGAGAAGGAACGTAGCGGGGTCGCTACGCGACCAGTTTTTCGGTTTTCGGACAAATCCTAGCCGACGCGGGGGGCCGAGCGGGCTGCTTTTCCTGCGAAGGGCTTCGGGGTAGGTTTGGGAGCTCGCGTGGCGGCCGCCGTGGTTGTCGGCGACGCCCGCGATCCCCCCGCCCGTTGTTTCCCGGAGCTTGTTCGTGAAGTCCGCATCGTCGCTGCTGCCTTGGGCCCAGCTGGTCCGTGTTCCCAACACCTTCACCGTCTTGGCCGATGTCGGTGCGGCGTTCTTGTTGGTCGCGCACGGTCCCACCCCGTTTGGCCGCTTTGCCTTCATCCTGCTGGCGGGCATTTTTCTCTACTGGGCCGGGATGGTCCTCAACGATGTTTGGGACGTGGACAAGGATCGCCGGGAGCGACCCCGCAGGCCCTTGCCGGCGGGCAAGGTTTCGTTGGCGGCGGCGAAGCGCGCGGGCTGGGGGTTCCTGTTGCTGGGGATCGTGTTGGCGGGGATCAGTGGTTACTGGCCGGCCGAGGGTTTGGAGACGACTTGGCGTCCGCTGCTGGTCGCTGTCGCGTTGGCCGGGATGATCGTGTTGTACGACGGACCGTTGAAGGCGAGCCCGGCGGCCCCCGCGGCGATGGGTGCCTGCCGGGTCCTGAGCTTCCTGCTGGGGGCGTCGCCGATTTTGATCGGGGCCTTGCCGCCCCGGCTGTTCGAGCCCCACGTGTTGGGGCTGGCGTTCGGCTTTGGTGTCTACATCATGGGAGTCACCCAGATGGCACGGAACGAGACGGGGACGGCGCAGTCGGCCTTGCTGCCGATGGGATTGATCATTGCGATGCTGGGCGCGGCCTTGATCGCGTTCGCGCCACGGTATGCTCCTCCCGGGACCGTGTGGGCGGTGTTGCCCGATAACCGCTTCGTCCTGTTGGTGGGATTGGTGGCGTTCGGAGTGCTGTTCCGCGGCGTGCGGACGGTGATCCAGCCGACGCCGCAGCACGTCCAGATGCTGATCCGGGTGGCGATCTTGACGTTGATCCCGCTGGCGGCGACGGTCGCGCTGTTGGGTGCCGGCCCGGTCTGGGCGTTGGTGATCTTTTTTCTGGTCGTTCCGGCGATCTTCCTGTCAGCACGTTTTCGGGTGACCTGAGCGATGGCGACCGTGGCATCCGCTTTCCAGCCCCATCTGCTGCTTCGCGGGGGGCATCG
>CAYNVI010000482.1:0-4141 GCA_964400585.1 uncultured Pirellulaceae bacterium
CTCGAGGCGCAGATTTTTGAGCTTCCCCTGAACAAGATGAGCCAGATCATCGAGGACAGCGATGGCTTCCACATCGTGCGGGTCCTCGAACGCAAAGCGGCCGGCCGGACACCGCTGGCCGAAGTGCAGGACGACATCACCGAGACGCTCCGCAAAGAGAAGATCGCGCAAGCCGAAAAGGACCTGCTGGCCAAAATGCAGCAACAGGTCCCGGTCTGGTCGATCTTTCCAGACGATCTCGACGGCGCCCGGCCGCTGCGCACGGCGACCGCCGCGGGCGACGAGCCCGATCCTCGCCGCTAGGCTTTGTCAGAAAACTGAAAAACCGGTCGCCTAGCGACTCCGCTATGTCCCTCTCCCCCGCCGCGCAGCGAATAGCGGGGGAGAAGGAAAGGATGAGGGGCGGCTTTCTGACAGATCCTAACCCGCAGCCAGACGGTGCAGGGGTTCACACGAGCCGCGGCGTGAAGTCGTCTTCCGGCTGCAGCCGCCGCGCGAACCAGGCGAGCAATTCGGCGGCGTGGTTGATGTCGTCGAGCGAAATCGTTTCGACGGCCGAGTGCATGTAGCGATTCGGGATCGCGACCAGTCCGGTCGCCACACCGCCCCCGTGGACCTGCAACGGATTGGCGTCGTTCGGCGTCGCTCGCCCCACCGCGGCCAGCTGAAACGGGATGTCGTGTTCCTCGGCGAGTGCGATCAGGCGACGGACGACATGCGGGTTCATGTTGGGACCGCGAAAGATCACCGGCCCCCGGCCGAGGCGGATGTCGCCCTGCTGCTGCTTTTCGATCGTCGGGCAATCCGAGGCGTGCGTGACGTCGACGGCGATCGCCACCGCGGGGTGGATCGAACCGGCCGCGGTTTTCGCTCCTCGCAGGCCGATCTCTTCTTGCACCGTCGAAACGCTATGCAGGTGACAGGCCAGTTGCCCTTCGGCTGCCGCGGCACGCCGCAGCGCTTCGATCACCGTCCACATCCCGGTCTTGTTATCCATCCCCGGCCCGCAGACATGCCGTCCGAGAAGCGGCCGGTATTCCAGCGCTAGCGTCACACAATCGCCGATGCGAACGGTCTGCTGGGCTTCCTCTTGCGATTCCGCCCCGATATCGAGCCACAGCTGCGACAACTGCACAACCTCTTTCCGCTCGCTTTCATTCAACAGATGAATCGGTTTCCGACTGATCGCGGCCGCGACCGGGCCGGAATCGGTCCAGATCGTCATCGCTTGCCCGATCAACTGCTGCGGATCCCAACCGCCGATCGTTTGGGCGTAGACAAAACCGGCTTCGTCGATGTGCGAGACGAGCATGCCGATCTGATCGCAGTGCCCGGCGTACATCAGGCGGGGGCCACGCTCGTCGCCGGCGGTCGCCACCACGTTGCCATGCACGTCGGTCCGGACGCCAGCGGCGTGGGGGGTGATGTATTCGCGGACCAGGGCCTGCAGCCGTTCCTCGTACCCGGAAGGGCTCGGCGTCCGGATCGCTGCTTCAAAAAAACGTTGAGCCGCTTCGTGAATCGCCGCTTCGTGAATCATCGTCGTCGCTTTGGAAAGGGAGGGCCGACCAACCGGGGTCCGCATCGAGCGTATCGAGCCGCGGCGGCGTTGGACAAGGGGGAGTCCCCGCCTGCCGCCTCTCGTCACTTCCGGCTCGCTCCTTTACCATTCACGCTATCGCGTCGCCCCCAGGCACGGCGCGGCGGCGGATCGAGCACGTCCGGTGCGGGGGCGAGAGACTTTCAGCCCTCGGTCGGGCCGTCTCCGGAACGGCCCGGGTTTCCGTTGCGAGCTTCGCAAAACTCCCGATCAGGATCCTGCTTGACCCATCATGGCCTTAGAGAAAACCAAAGTTGCGATTGTCGGCATGGGGACCGTCGGTAGTGGTGTCGCCCAACTGCTGCTCGACCACGGCGACCGGACCTCTCGACATGCCGGGCGTGTGCTGTGGCTCGAAAAAGCGGTGGTCCGCGACCTCCACAAGTCGCGCGATGCCGAGTTGCCGCCAGGGATCCTGACCGACAATCTGGAAGAGGTGATCAACGACCCGGAGATCACCGTCGTCGCCCAGCTGATCGGGGGGCTGGAACCGGCGCGGACGATCATGTTGCAGTTGCTCGAAGCGGGCAAGGATATCGTCACCGCCAACAAGGCATTGCTCGCCGAACATGGCCCGGAGCTGTTCGCGCGGGCCCGGCAGTTGGGTCGGAGCATCGCCTTCGAAGCATCGGTGGCGGGAGGGATTCCGATCATCGCCAACATCAGCCAGTGCCTCTCGGCCAACCAGATCGAATCGCTCGAAGGCATCCTGAACGGGACGAGTAACTTCATCGTCACCCAGATGAAACGTCAAGGCATGCCCTACGAAGAGGCGGTCGCCTTGGCCCAGGAGAAAGGCTTTGCCGAAGCCGACCCGAGCATGGATGTCGACGGCACCGATGCGGCCCAGAAGCTGGCGATCCTGGCGCACCTGGCGTTCGGGGCCCACGCCCATTGGGCCGACATCCCGCGGATCGGCATCGACCGTCTCGATCCGGCGGACCTGCGGTTTGCCGGGGAACTGGGATACCAGATCAAGCTGCTGGCGGTCGCCCGCCGGGAGCCTTCGGGATTGGAACTGCACGTGGCCCCGACGCTGGTCCGGGCGGGAACCCCGCTGGCCGAGGTCCAGGACGCGTTCAATGCGGTCCGCGTCGTCGGGGATGCCGTGGGACCGGTTTTCTTTCACGGCCTCGGCGCCGGCCAAATGCCGACCGCTTCGGCCGTGGTCGCCGATATCATCGACACGGCGGTGGGGCGAACCCAATTGACCTTCCAGTGCCTGGAGTTGTTTTCAACCGAAGGCCCGCCGCGGGTCCAGCTCCGCGACTTTGACGAACTGCCGGGTCGCTATTACCTGCGGTTGCACGTCATGGACGACCCGGGTGTGCTCGCCCAGATCACCGGTACGCTCGGTCGCCACGGCGTTTCGATCGCCTCGGTGATCCAGCACGAACCCGATTCGAGCAACGGGGGGGAAACGGTCCCGCTGGTGGTGATGACGCACGAAGCCCCGGAAGGCGCGGCGGGGCGGGCGGCCCGTGAAATCGAGTCCTTACCCACGGTCCTCGGTTCGGTCATCCGCCTTCGCGTCAAAGCGTAGCGGGACCGCACGGGGAGGCCAGCGGCGAGCCGACCCGGGGTTCAGGCCCTCGCCGCTCGGCGGAGCGCGAAGCGGCGAGCAAACCACCCGAGGGGGTCGCTCGGTGCGAAGGCCTAACGCCGGTAGCGTTCACGCGGGGAGCGATCTGCCGAAGCTGGTGAAATTTTCGCGTCCGGTACGTCCCCCGGCATGGCGGTAACGTAGGATCTAACAATACGTCGATCCCGGAGCCGGCATGATCCAAGTCGAGAACCTGACGAAAACGTACGAGGACGTCCATCGCGGCCGCTTCGTCGCCCTGGACCGGGTCTCGTTTCGCGTCGGTCCAGGCGAAATCTTTGGCCTGCTCGGACCCAACGGGGCAGGGAAGACAACGATTCTACGGATTTTGAGCACGGTCCTGCAGCCGACGGCCGGCACCGCTTGCGTGCACGGATACGATGTCGAACAGCAACCGGCGGAAGTCCGGCAAAGGATCGGCTTCGTCAGCAACAACACGGCGCTCTACGAGCGGATGTCGGCGTGGGAGATCGTCGAGTACTTCGGCCGCTTGCATGGGCTGCCTCGCGCCCAGATCGAGGAGGCTGGCGGACGGTTGTTCGCCCAGCTGCGGATCGAGGAATTCCGCGACGTCCCGGTCGCCAAAATGTCGACGGGGATGCGTCAGAAGGTCTCGATCGCCCGCGCCCTGATCCACGACCCACCGGTGCTGGTCTTCGACGAAGCCACCCTGGGACTGGATGTATTGGTCGCCCGCAACCTGCTGCAGGTGATCCGCGATCTCCGCGAAGCGGGCAAGTGCATCATCTTCTCGACGCACATCATGCGGGAAGTCGAACGGCTTTGTGATCGGATCGCGATCATGCATCACGGACGTTTTCTCGACACCGGGAGCCTGGCCGATCTGCGGGGCCGTCACGGCGAGCACGATTTTGAGGAACTCTTTTTCGGGGTCCTCTCGGAGCACGAATTCTTGGCACGCACGCAGGCCCGCCCGG
>CAYNVI010000483.1:0-4139 GCA_964400585.1 uncultured Pirellulaceae bacterium
GGGCCGGGGCGGGGTCGGCTGGCTCGGGGTGGGCTGGCTCGGGGTCGGCTGGCTCGGGGTCGGCTGGCTCGGGGTCGGCTGGCTCGGGGTCGGCTGGCAAGGGGTCGGAGCAAGCGTCGATTCGAAAGTGCCCCAACGCCGCCGCGAAATGCCGTTCGAACAGCAGTTCGACTTCAAACGTCCCGCTGCCTCGCAAGGGTTCCTCCAGATTGACGACCAGATGATGGCTTTCGCCTTCGCCTCCGGAGGTCGACCAACCGGTCGAAGGCTCGTCATCGATCACGTGAGCTGCGGCCGCCGATCCGGAGCCGACGCTGATGTTGCCGTAGCTGTGCGAAGCGTCCCCGAGCTCCACCGCTTGGCCTTGCTGCCGCAGCCGCAATTCACTCAAAAAGAAATCGCCCCGGCGCCCTTCATAAAAGGCCATCCCCGGTCCTTTGGCCGGAAGCGAGCGATGGGGTAAGACGACCAGCCGCAAAGCGGTGATCGGAGGTTGAGCGGGCTTCCGTTCGAAGGTCAGCGTGTAGACGTCCCGTTTGGTCACGTCCCCACTGGCCAAAATCGCCCCGTCCGCCTCGACCTTCAGATGCGGCATCGTGCTAGCGACCTGTTGCGGCATCAGGGGGTTCCAGGCACGCGCCTGCTGCTGTTGCTGCTGCAGCCAACGCGCGAAGGCCTCGTGCACCGCCGCCTGCTCCGCCGACCCGGCGGCGGTCCCGGCTTGCTCCGACGACTCTTCCGTGGCCTGTCGCTGCAGTTGCTGTTGGCTGGGCAGCCACCGCTTCCGCAATCGTTGCTCGAGCTGCACAAGTTGCTGTTGGACGCGCTGCCGCTTGGCCGTCACCTCGCCATCGGGGACCACCAGTTCCGGCTCGTCCGCTTGGTTCAACAACGCCATCAAACCGTAGTAATCTTCATGCGTGATCGGGTCGTATTTATGGGTGTGGCACTGGGCACATCCGACGGTCAGTCCCATCCACACCGTCCCGGTCGTGGCCACCCGATCGACCATCGCGTGAAAGCGGTATTCCAGCGGGTCGATCCCTCCCTCTTCATTCAACATCGTCATCCGATGGAATCCGGTCGCGATCCGCTGCGAAACGGTCGCATCGGGAAGCATGTCCCCGGCCAACTGCTCGATGGTAAATTGATCGAACGGCATGTCCTGGTTGATCGCGTTGATCACCCAATCCCGGTACGGCCACACTGAACGGGGGCGGTCTTTTTCGTAGCCGTTGGTATCGGCGTACCGCGCCAGATCGAGCCAACGCCGACTCTGGTGCTCGGCGTATTCGGGCGAGGCCAACAAGCGATCGACCAGCCGTGGGTAGGCCGCCGGATGCGGGTCCTGCACGAAGGCATCGGCCTGCTCGGGGCTGGGAGGCAAGCCGGTCAGGTCGAGGTACAAGCGCTGGACCAATTCGTACGGGTCGGCGGAGGCAGCGGGCTCGATCCCCGCCGCTGCCAGCCGCGCACGGACAAATCGATCGATCGGTTGTTGGCACCAGGCGGGATCGGCAACCTCCGGTAAAGCGGGACGCTGCGGCGGTTCGAACGACCAATGGGTTTCGTACGCCGCGCCGCTTTCAATCCAGCGCCGCAGGGTCTCGATCTCCTCCGCCGAGAGGCTCAATTTGGCCTCGGGAGGTGGCATCCGCATCCCGGGATCTTCCTCGATGATCCGCAACCAAGCCTCACTTTTCTCCAAGTCCCCCGGGGCGATCGCCTGATAGCCCCCGAGGTCCTCCAACGCCGCCTCGGGTTGATCGAGCCGCAACCCCGCTTCCCGCGACGCCGCGTCCTGGCCATGGCAGGTGAAGCAGTGGTCGGCCAGAATCGGCCGCACCTCTTCGCTGAAATCGGGGGCCTGCGGTGAAGCGTCCGCGAAAGCGGCGGAGCCGAGGAGAAGGCTGCAAAGGCTCGCAGCAACAAACGCCAGCGAACGCCCAAAAGCCTGCTGGCCTGACGGTTCACGCCTCGAGGAGCGGCCCATCCTTCGTTCCCGGGTTCGGAGTTGTGGGGTCGAGTTCGGCATGTCTTTCAGTTTACACGAAGGCGGAGGGGAGCCCACGAGGCTCGGCCGTTCGCCACTTTTCACATGCGGGTGGGCGCTAGCCCCGGCCTTGCCGCGACGAGCCGGCGGCTAGCGCCGAAACCGCTCAAATGATCGATCCACACCGCGAAAAACGGGATTTGCATCCCAAAGGGGCGCTGTCCAGCTAGGGGGCCACCGAGAACCGGTGGATCGTCACTTCGGTCAGCGTCTTGCCCGGTTCCAGGAGAGTCGAAGGAAATTCGGGCCGGTTGGGGCTGTCAGGGAAATGCTGGGTCTCCAGGCAGAAGGCTTCGTGCCCGCCATACCCATTGGATTGCTCGTTGCCAGGCAAATGATTGGCCGTATAGAGCTGCATCCCGGGTTGGGTCGTATCGAGTTCCAACGCGCGTCCCGATTGCGGATCAATGACTCGGGCGGCGGGCCGTAACTTGCCCGGCTTGCCGCGAACCACGAAGCAGTGGTCGTAGCCACCCGTCGCCGGCAGTTGATCGAGTCGCTCGGCTAACGGATGGGGCATCTTGAAATCGAAAGGCGTGCCGGCCACGTCCACAAACTTGCCGGTCGGGATCAGCGTCTCGTCGACTTCCAGGACGTGGTCCGCTTCCAGGATGCAGATGTGATCCATCGCCGAGCCACTGCCGGCCCCTGCCAGATTCCAGTAGCTGTGGTTGGTCAGATTGACGTGCGTCTTGGCGTCGCTGGTCGCGGTGAAACTGATCTTCAGTTCGTTGGCATTGTTCCATTCGTACTCCGTCGTCACATTGACCGTGCCGGGGTACTGGTTGAAGCCATCGGGATCGACCAGGGCAAAGCGGACGCCCGCTGCTTCCTTCGATTCAAACGTCTCGGCCTTCCACAACCGATGGTCGTAGCTGGGCGAACCACCGTGGAGATGGTGGGGACCATTATTCGTTTCCAATTGGTAAGCGGTTCCGTCGATCGCAAATCGCCCATAAGCGATGCGGTTGGCGAACCGTCCGATGGTGCCTCCGTAGTGAGGATGCCGTTGCTGGTAGCCTGCCAGCGAATCCATACAGAGGTTGACGTTGGCCAACTGCCCGTCGCGGTCCGGGACGTTCACCTCCAGCAGCGTGGCCCCCCAATTGGTCAGGGCCACATTGTGGCCCGCCGCGTTGGTCAGCAGATAACGGTGGATCGGCTGACCGTCACTGGTGTTTCCCCATACTTCCTTTTCAATCGTCACTGAATTCTCCTCCCCGCGAACGGCGGGATGCAAACAGGTGGTAATGAGCAATAATGGGAGCCAAAGCATCTTCCTCAACATCTGCACCGACCTTGCGTCTGGATGGCTCGAACCCAATCGACCGCCCCCCCAAAAAAACGGGATCATCTTCCATGCCTCTGGCGGCTCCTTCGCTTCGCCCTCTCCAGTTAGGCCCGGTCACGATCGATTTCCCGATCGTCCAAGCCGCCCTTTCCGGGTACAGCGACCTCCCGATGCGAACCCTGGCGCGGCGTTTCGGAGCGGGCTATGGGATCTGCGAGGTGATGCTGGACCAATTCCTCCTGGCACTCAAAAAACGCCAGCGGACCCGCCATCTCTTGGCGATCGATCCCCGCGAGCATCCCGTCGGCGGCCAATTGATGGGGGCCGAACCGGAACAGTTCTCGGCCGGAGCCCTAAAACTGGTCGAAGCCGGATTTGACGTCATCGACATCAACTTCGGATGCCCGGTGAAGAAAGTCCTGGGCCGGTGCCGGGGGGGATTTCATCTCTCTCAGCCCGCGGTCGCCTTGGAGATCATTCGCCGGACCCGTGAGGTGGTCCCCGACGAGATCCCGGTCACCCTCAAAATGCGACGCGGGATCGACGATTCCCAAGAATCACGAGACCACTTTTTTACCATCCTGGACGGCGCTTTTGAAAGTGGGCTGGCCGCCGCCACGGTTCACGGCCGAACCGTCGCCCAACGCTACATCGGCCCCAGCCGCTGGAGTTTTCTGCGGGAAGTCAAAGCGCATCTGGGGCCGCAGCGGACGCTGCTGGGCAGTGGCGACCTCTTTTCCCCAGAAGATTGCTTGCGCATGATGGCGGAAACGGGCGTCGACGGCGTGACGGTCG
>CAYNVI010000484.1:0-4128 GCA_964400585.1 uncultured Pirellulaceae bacterium
GCCTTGATCTTCGACGTCGAGCTGCTCGACATCGTCGAGTAGTTCGGTGCGGTGCGATGCTTTGAGTCAGGCGGCTCGTTCGGCATCGCGATCGACAAGCCGCTGCCTCGCCAGTCGAGGTGCGGCTTTTTTTGTGCGCGGCAGTGGCGGGCTGCCGGGCGCGGGCGGCGTGGCCGGTCGATCAGGCCGCGGCGGTCTGACCGTCTTCGGCGATCGGCAGGCGGATGATGAAGGCGGTCCCCTCCCCCACCGTGCTTTCCACGCGAATCCGCCCTTGATGGGCTTCGATGATCTCCTTGCAGGCTGCCAGGCCCAGCCCGGTGCCTCCCTTGCCGCTCTCGTCGGGACCCGCCTTCGTCGTGAAGAAGGGTTCGAAGATCTGCGGTAAGGCCTCGGCGGCGATCCCGCAGCCGAAATCGCGGACGGTCAAGACCAGCTGCCCGGAAGCTTCGTCGTGCTTCAGCCGGATCGCCAGGGTGCCCCCTTCGGGCATCGCCTGACGGGCGTTGATCATCAAGTTCAACAGCACGCGTTGCAGCTGGTTGCCGTTGGCCAACGCCCGCGGCAGCGCCTCGGGCAGCTCAAGCTCCACGGTGATCCGGTATTTCCGCATCTCCCGTTCCAGCAAAATCATGGCGTCGCGAATGATCTCGGCCAGGTCGGTGGGGACGAAGGCGTCGCCCCGGTTACGGGCCTGCGCTAGGATCGTGGCGGTGATCTTGGCCGCCCGTTGCGAGACATCCAGGATCCGCGTCAACGCTTTTTCCCGGGTCGCATCGTCGGGATTGCGCAATCCCATTTTGGCGTAATTGATCACCGTCATCAGCATGTTATTGAATTCATGCGTGGCCGTTCCCGTCAGCTCCCCCAAAGTCGCCATGGCCTGCATGGCTTGCAATTGCTGGCGGAGCTGGGCGATTTCGTCGGTGGGCGCATCGGGCATCGGTGGCGGCTTTCCCGTGGGAGGAAGCGAACGAAGTTGCTAGCAAAGAAGGACGGACGGCGGCCTCCGCAGGCCATCGGCAGCCCCGGGGACGTGGTTGATCTATCGGGCGATCGTCCTGCTTCGCTATAGAACGTTCGTCACAGACCGCAGGCTTTGACAGGACACCCCAAAGGCTGCAGCCCGAGGGCTCGGCCCCCGGTCGCCTGTTTTCCCACCCCGCCAGGAGCCCCCCGTGACCGCTGAACCGGCGCCCGTTGCCCCCCTCAACGTCCTCCAGCGGCTCCAGCAGAGCCTCCGCGCGGCCCGCCGCGCGGGGTTCGAAATCCGCAGCGAATGGCTCGACGGCGAAACGGCCGGGTGGTGTGAATTTGGGGGCAAACGTTGGATCTTTGTCGATCTTTCGCTGCCGGTGATCGAACAGATCGCCCAGCTCGAAGAGGCGCTCGCCCATTACGAGTGCGCTAGCTAGGAGCGCGCCAGCGAGGCGGACGTCGGCTTCGGAAATGTTTGCACGGGCCCGCCGAGTCGGCTAGAACCAACCGTTACGAACCGCTAAGGCTTCGCTCCCCGCCCTTCTCCGGTTGGCTCGCTACAGACCATCGAGTCGGCCTCCCTCCCTTCCCTGCGACGCTTCATGAACTGGCTCCTGAAGAGGCTCCCGGCGGTCCGCCCCGCGCGGTCCGCGCTCGCGGGGGCCGCGACCCTGTGGGTGCTCGGCTTCTGCTTGAGCGTTCTGCTGACCTCGCGGGTGGCGGCCGGCGAGCCTGCCACGGCGACCACTTCGGGCGTTTCCCCTGGTGCGGGCGGTGCCTCCGCTGCGGCCCAGCGGCTGGCGGGGGAAATCGATGCGGCGATCGCGGCCTCCCAGAGGGCGGCCGGCATCGAGCCCGGGGCAGTCGTCGAGGATGCCGGCTTCGCCCGCCGGGTGACGTTGGATCTGGCCGGACGGATCCCCACCACCGCGGAACTGCAAGCCTTCCTCGACGATCCCGCCCCGGGCAAGCGACGCCGCCTGATCGAGCGGTTGTTGACGACCGCGGACTATGCGTTTCACCAACGCAATCAGCTCGATCTGTTATTGCTGGCGCGGTTGCGGAGGGATGGGGCCTGGCGCGATTACCTGTTGCAGGCGAGTCGCGAGCGTCGCCCCTGGGATCAACTCCTCCGAGAGATCCTCTTGCCCGAGCGCGAGCAACCGGACGAGGCGGGGGCCGCTGCCTTCTTGCGGCATCGCGCCAAGGACCTCGATGCCCTGACCAACGACACCAGCAGCCTCCTGTTCGGCATCAACATCGCCTGTGCGAAATGCCACGATCATCCCCTGGTCGTCGACTGGGAACAGCGCCACTATTTCGGGATGGCCTCGTTTTTCAAGCGGACCTACACGACGCGTGGCGGGTCGGTTGCCGAGCGTTTTGAAGGGGACGTCCGCTTCACCACCATCTACGGCGAAGAAAAAGACGCCAGCTTCATGTTCCTCAGCGGCGCCCGCGTCGAGGAGCCGGCGGTCGAACGCAGTGACGCGGAGTGGAAGCAGGTGCGGCAGCAGATCAAAGAGGCGGAAAAGAACGATCAGGCCGATCCGCCTCCGCTGCCCGCGTTCAGTCCCCGCGCCCAATTGGTTGACTTGGCGTTGGAAGATCCTCGCCGTTACTTGGCCAAGAACGTGGCCAACCGCCTGTGGGCGCGTCTGCTAGGACGCGGCCTCGTCGATCCGCTCGACCAGATGCATTCGGAGAACCCTCCCAGTCATCCGGCCCTGTTGGAACGGTTGGCGGAGGAACTGGTCGCGCACGATTATCAGCTGAGCCATCTGGTGCGGGCGATCATGATCAGCGACACCTACGCCCGCTCGAGTCGTTTGGCCGACGCGGAACCGCCGCCCCCCGAGGCGTTCGCGGTTGCCCTTCCCCGACCCTTGACCCCGCACCAACTGGCGTTGTCGCTTTCCCTGGCAACGCGCGATCCCGCTGCCCTCCCCGGGCCCGCCAAGCCGTCCGACTGGGAGCAGCAGCGCGCAGCCTGGGAGCAGCGGGCCGAGGGCTGGGCGCGACGCTTCGAAATCCCTTCGCCGCGGTTCCAGGTGCCGGTCGAGGAAGCGATGTTGCTGAGCAACGGGACGGAGATGCAGCAGGACCTGCTGGCTGACCGTTCCGATCGTTTGGTCGGTGCCCTGCAGAAACAGCCGTCGGTACCCGAGCAGATTGACCGGGCGTTCCGGGCGATCCTTTCTCGGCCAGCCGAACCGGCCGAACGGGAACGGCTCGCCGCCTACCTGGAAGCCCGTCGTGACCGCCCCGTCGCGGGGCTTCGGCAAATGGTTTGGGCCCTGCTGACCTCGGCCGAGTTTCGTTTCAATCACTAGTCTCCAAAAGGATTGCGGTATGCATCGCCAGCGTACGGACCTCGGTTCTCCCCCCGCGACGGTCAGCCGCCGGCAGTTGCTGGGGGCTGCGGCGGTTGGCTCGACAGTGGCTGCCGCCGACATGAATCGCTTGAGCCTCTTTTCCCAATCGGGCCTGGCGGGCGAAATCGCGCGGGGCGACAAGAGCGTGATCCTTCTGTGGTTGGCCGGCGGGGCGAGCCAGTTGGAAACGTGGGATCCGAAACCGGGGAGATCGACCGGAGGCCCTTTTGCCAAGATCCAGACGTCGGTCCCCGGGATCGAGATCAGCGAACTCCTTCCCAAAATGTCCCAGCGGCTGAATGAGACCGCCATCATCCGTTCGCTGAATACAAAGATCGCCGACCATGGCGGCGGCTACGCCTTGATGGATACCGGCCGGCGATCCGAGCCGGGCGTCGAATTTCCCCACCTCGGGGCGATCATCGCCCATGAACTGGCGCAGCGGGAAAGCCAGGTTCCAGACCACATCGAGATGTACACGTCGACCGAGGGACGACGCAAAGGCGCCGCCGGGTTCCTGGGGGCACGCTACAACCCGATGTTCCTGACCGACAGCATGATGCCGGACAATATCCAGCGGCTGGAGGCGATCAGCGATGCGGACCACGCCGACCGTGCTTCCTTGCAGCAATTCCTCTCCCAGCGGTTCAGCCGTGACGTGCCGCACCCTGCGGTCGACAGCCACAACGCCGCCTACGGCCGCGTGCGGGGATTGATGGCTAGTGACTACCTCTTCGATGTCGACCGCGAGCCGCAGTCGATGCGGGATCATTAC
>CAYNVI010000485.1:0-4065 GCA_964400585.1 uncultured Pirellulaceae bacterium
CTTTACTCCTGAGGGGGCTTCCGCAGGTCGAGCCATTCGCTGTGGAACGTTCCCTCTCGATCGATCCGTTGATAGGTATGCGCCCCGAAATAATCGCGCTGGGCCTGCAGCAAGTTGGCCGGCAACCGCTCCAGCCGATACCCGTCGTAGTAATTCAGGGCGGTACTGAAGGCGGGAACAGGAACACCCAGCAGGCTGGCGGAGGAAACGATGGCCCGCCAATCGCTTTGCGCCTTGTTGACGGCATCGCGGAAGAACGGGAACAGCAACAAATTCTCCAGGTTGGGCTCCGCCTCGAAGGCTTCTTTGATGCGATCGAGGAACTTCGCCCGGATGATACAGCCGCCTCGCCACAGCAGGGCACACTGGCCGTAGTCGAGCTCCCAGTCGTGTTCGGCCGCCGCCGCTTGCAGTTGGACGAAGCCTTGGGCGTAGCTGACGATTTTGGACGCGTACAGGGCGTTGCAGACCGCGTCGATGAAGGCTTGTCGATCGCCGATCAGTTCCTTGCTGGCGGCCACCATCTTGGCATTCGCCTGCTCTTGGGGTCCGTGCAGGACCTTGCTGGCCCGCACCCGGGCCTCCTTCTGCGCCGACAATCCGCGGGCGAAGACGGCCGTGGTCACCAGCGTGCTGGGGACCCCCAGGTCGAGCGCCAGTTGGCTCATCCATTTCCCCGTCCCTTTGGCCCCCGCCACGTCCAGGATCTGATCGACCAGGTAGCCATCGCCTCCTTGATCGTCTTTGGCGCTGAAAATATCCCGCGTGATCTCGATCAAGTAGCTCTGCAGGTCGCCGTGGTCCCAGTCGGCGAAGACGTCGTAGAGTTCCTCGTTGGAGAGGCCACCGACTTCCTTGAGCAGTTGGTAGGCTTCGCAGATCAGCTGCATGTCGCCGTATTCGATCCCGTTGTGGACCATCTTGACATAGTGCCCGGCTCCCCGAGCTCCGACCCACTCACAACAGGGGATGTCATTGTTGGGACCGACCTTGGCGGCGATCGCCTGGAACATCTCCTTGATGTGGGGCCAAGCCTCGCGACTCCCGCCGGGCATCAAGCTGGGGCCCTTCAGTGCGCCTTCTTCCCCGCCGGAGACGCCGGTACCCACGAACAGCAGCCCCGCCTCTTCCACCGTCTTGGTCCGGCGTTCGGTATCCGCGTAGAAGGTGTTCCCTCCGTCGATGATGATGTCGCCCTCGTCGCACAAGGGGATCAACTGATCGATGATCGCATCGACCGCCGGGCCCGCTTTGACGAGCATCATCAGCTTCCGCGGACGAGCCACCGATTTGACGAACTCTTCCAACGAATGGCAGCCCACAAAGTTTTTCCCAGCGGCCCGTCCGTTGATCAAGTTGTCGACCTTCTCGGTCGTGCGGTTATATACCGCCACCTTGTAGCCGCGGCTTTCCACATTCAGGGCAAGGTTTTCCCCCATCACGGCCAGTCCGATCAAACCAAAATCGCAATCACTCATCTTTATGCGTTCTCAACAAATTAGGTGGGCGGGTAAATCGACGAGCGGGCGTCCCGGGGCAACCGGTCGCCTTCCCGAGCGGACCCGCGGGGTGCGGGAGCGTGGGAAGCGGCGAGCAACCGCCACCTGGCCGTTGCTCACATTGCGAAACAGCACTCAACCGTCGACGGGGAAACTCGGTTTTTCTGGCAGGAAGCTATCGAATTCCTTGAGCAGCATTTCCTGGTATTCGCCAGCAAAGGTGCCGTTGAGGAAACGATCGATCGCTTCGTCATGGAACCGTTGCCAGCTCACTTCTTCCTGCCCGGGATTGATCGGGTAGAACAAGCAATCGTTGGCGGCGGCCGCCTGATGGTCCCCGGGGGCATCGCCGATCATCAGCGAACGTGCCGGCGAATACTTGGCGGCGTTGGTCAACGTTTCTTTCTTGTTGCCCGATTCCTGACCGCAGATCTCGGTGACGTACTGGCGGAGGTCATGTTCGGTCCACTCGTCGTTGAGCGCGTCATTGGGGGTCGCGGAGCAGACCAGCATGTCGGCCTTGCCTGCCAACTTGGCCAGCGATTCGCGGACCATCGGATAGGGCGGCACGCCGCTGACAAATTCTTTGACGGTGGCGTTGACCGCTTCGGACCATTCCAGGGCATGCTTCAAATCAGCGTCCCCGGAGGCCTCGACCTTCTTCTTTAAGGCCGGGTTCCCCAGCTTGGTTTCCTCCTCGATCCAGGCGACCAGCGATGCCGGGATTTGCACCTCGACCCCGCGGGCTTTGACTTCCGGCCGCTTCTGCAACCACTGCATCGCCTCGACCAACGCCGGGAAACGATTGATCCCGCGGCTTTTGCTGTACAGGTTGACGAACTCGGCCGCCTCCCGGGCGTACTTGCTGATCGCCTGCAGCTGGTAGTACTTGATGATATTGGGAATGAAACATTCTTTATGCTTCAATTCCATGGTGTCAAAAACACATCCGTCGGAGTCGATCCCGACGAAGAACTCATGCTTCGGTTCGATGGTGTACATAGGGGGTCAATCGTGTAGTTGGAAAGGAAGCACGCCCGTCGCGGGAGGCAGCTAGGACTTGCGATCTGCCTGCAGTTCGTACGCGGGAAGCTTCTGGTCGGCGTAGATTTTCTGAAAACGGGTCATCCGTTGACGGCCGCTGATCATCGGCAAGGAAAGCATGCCTTCACCGATCAGCGGCTGGGCGTAGCGGAGGAAATCGTCGGTGACGTCGCAGCCATTGTCCGTGATCCAGGCCTTGGGGAATGTCCGTTCGCTATTGGCGACGTCTGCCAACGGCACCTTGTCGTAACGGACGCTGTAGATCGGGCTGTCCTCGCGAAGGATGGTCGCCATGTAGCCCGAATCCCCGCCCGCAGCCAGCCGCGCGGCCATTTCGCCCGCGTGATACGCTTCGTCCAGGTCGACCGTCGAGGCATACGCCATGGCGTGCCGCTGGTCGGTCCCCGGGACGTTCGCCCGCGCCGCGCCCTTGGCGGCCAAGCCGACCGTGTTGAGGTGGTTGATGATCTTCTGGGCGACGCTCATCTGGCTGGCACTGAAGGAAACATGGCCGAACGAATCCCGCACTTCGCCCAACGAACCGACGTCGAAGCCTTCGCTGACCACCACCACGCAACGTCCGTCGCGACGCAGTTGGTCGTTGATATTGTCGGTCATCTGTTCAAGCGAACAGGGGCTTTCGGCAAGGTAGATCTGCAGCGGCATTTCGCGGTCGGGATCAGCCAACCGCGCCGCCGCGGGGATGAACCCGATCCGGCGACCCATCGCCTGCAAAACCAGGACCGGATCGGCCGGGCAAGAACCCTGGTTTTCTTCGTTGGCATATTGGACCGCATGCATCCAGTACTTGGCCGTCGATCCGTAGCCCGGCGTATGGTCGATCAGCTTGAATTCGCTGTCCCCGACGTCGTTGTCGATCGTCTTCGGTCCGCCAATCCCGACAAGATCGAGCCCTTTGCGTTTGGCCAACTCGGCGACTTTATTCGCCGTATCCATCGAATCGTTGCCGCCGATGTAGATAAAGTAGCCGACGTCGTGGGCCTTGAAGACGTCGATGACGCGGGCGAAATCTTCGTCCTGACCGTCTTTGAGCTTGTACCGGCAGGTGCCGATCGAGCCGGCCGCCGGCGTGTACCGCAGCAACGCGACTTCCTCTGCGGACTGGGCGGTCAGATCGAGGAGCTCCTCGTGCAAAACCCCCTCGATCCCGTGACGAGCCCCGTAAACCTTCCCGATCTCGGGCAGATCACGCGCCGCTTCGATGATCCCGCGGAGCGTGTTGTTGATAACCGGACTGGGGCCGCCGCTTTGGGCGACGACAAGATTGCGTGGTTGCGCCATGGTGCATGATGGGGGATCAATGGTCGAAAACAGTCGAAGCCAAACCGTTCAGCGTTGCCGACCAATGCCTTTCCCCGCCGCGACCGCGAGCGGCAGCCCGCCGGGGGCTGCCCGACGGGTTTTTCGGGAGGAAAAAAATCGGCCCGCAAGCACTGCGGCGGGCCGATTTTAGCCACCAACCGTCGCCCCATCAATGAGCCCGGAAAACTCCCGGCACCGG
>CAYNVI010000486.1:0-4060 GCA_964400585.1 uncultured Pirellulaceae bacterium
GAAGGCGCCTTTCCAGAGGGGGAGCGGCGTTTCATTTGCTTCGGGTCCCCGCGCAGGGAGGGGCTCGCATGGGGCGCCCCGCACGCCTCTCCAGGGCGCGGCTGATCGCTCTCCAGGGCGCGGCTGATCGCGCGGGCAGCGGGGGTGCTTACGCGAGAATCGCGTCGATCGGATGGGCCTCTTCGACCCCGGTCAGTCGCTGGTCGAGCCCTTGGAAGGGATAGACGAAGCGGTGGTGATCGATCCCCATCAGCTGCAAGATTGTCGCGTTGAGATCGCGAATGTGGACCGGGTTCTCGGTGATATTGTAAGAGAACTCGTCGGTCGCCCCGTGCACCACGCCTCCTTTGACCCCCGCCCCTGCCATCCAGATGGAAAAGCACTTGGGGTGATGGTCGCGACCGTAATTGGTCTTGGTGAGGTTCCCCTGGCAATAGATCGTCCGGCCGAATTCGCCCCCCCAAACCACCAAGGTGTCGTCGAGCAACCCACGCTGTTTGAGATCGGTCAGCAAACCGGCCGAAGGCTGATCGACGTCCCGGCACTGATTGGGAAGGTCCCTCGGCAAGGCCCCG
Organism: uncultured Pirellulaceae bacterium; assembly: GCA_964400585.1. Taxonomy (GTDB): domain Bacteria; phylum Planctomycetota; class Planctomycetia; order Pirellulales; family Pirellulaceae; genus CAYNVI01. The sequence continues at coordinate 576 of CAYNVI010000486.1, forward strand.
TGCTGGTCCCAGCCACGATGGAAAATCTGCGTGAAGCGGACACCCCGCTCGGCCATCCGCCGCGACATCAAACAACAATTGGCAAACGTCCCCGGTGTCGTCACCTCGGGCCCGTAGAGATCGAGCACGTGCTGCGGTTCATCGGACAGGTCGGTCAGGTCGGGGACGCTCGACTGCATCCGAAACGCCATCTCATACTGGGCGATCCGCGCGCTCGTTTCAGGATCCCCGGTTCGTTCGAAGGTGGAACGATTCAGGGTCTGCAGCGTATCGAGCATCCGCCGCCGAACCCCCGCGTCAACTCCTTCCGGATTGGAAAGGTACAGCACAGGATCCCCGACGCTCCGCAGCGAAACCCCCTGGTATTTGCTCGGCAGGAAACCGCTTCCCCACAATCGGTTGTAAAGCGCTTGCGCGGTTTTCCGTCCGCTCCAGCTGGCGGTCATCACCAGGAACGCGGGGAGATCTTCGTTCTCGGTGCCCAAGCCGTAATGCAACCAGGCACCGAGGCTCGCTTTCCCAGGCAATTGGTTGCCGGTGCAAATATAGGTGATCGCCGGATCGTGGTTGATCGCCTCGGTGTGCATCGACTTGACCAACGCGATCTCGTCGACTTTCTTGGCCAGATGCGGCAGCAATTCGCTGACCATCGTGCCATTCGCCCCATGCGGGGTGAAGTTATAGATACTCGGGGCGATGGGAAAGCGGGCCTGCCCGCTGGTCATCGTCGTCAGGCGTTGCCCTTGGCGGATCGATTCGGGCAAGTCCTTGTCGAACCAATCGGCCATGCCCGGTTTATGGTCCCACAAGTCCATCTGACTGGGGGCCCCCGACATGAACAGGTAGATCGCCCGTTTCGCTTGCGGCGGATGATGGGGCAACGATGGCAGCCCCCCTTGGGCCGAGGCCGCCTGCGTCGATCCCGTCTGGCCCGCTTCCAGCGAAGCGAGCGCCGCCGCACCCAAGCCGGCCGAGGTGCGGGAAAAGAAATGTCGTCGTGTCAGCGGATCCATGATTCTATCGTGGGATTGAAAGGCGCTTGTTCGAAAGGCCTCTGGTGGGCCCGGTTCGATCGCAGAACGGAGCGGCGTCTTCGCCGGCTACTTGTTCTGCACTTCATCGAGGTTCAACAGCACGCTGGCGACAACCGTCCAGGCAGCCGCTTGGGGATCTTCCTGCCCGGTCAATTGCTGGGCGGCCTCCGTATCCTTGGCGTACATCGCTTGGCTGTCATTCCAGAGGGAGCGCAAGGCCGCCGCCTCCTGGTCGGAAGGAAGCCGCGCGGTGACCCGCTCGAACAGCGACGCCAATCGCTGCTCCAAGCTCCCTCCACCCTCGCTCCGGCCTCGATCTGCCAATTCCTTGGCCGCCTCCACGTATTGGGATTCGTTCATCAGCAACAGCGCTTGCAGCGGCGTGTTGGTTCGTTCTCGCCGAGCGGTACACGATTCCCGGCTCGGCGCGTCGAAAATCGCCATCTGCGGCGGCGGGCTGGTCCGTTTCCAAAACGTGTAGACGCTGCGGCGATAGATCTTCTCGCCCTCGTCCGCGTTGAAGTTCGCGGTATTGCTGTTGGTGTACCCGACGGCTTCCCACAACCCGCTCGGCTGAGGTGGCTTGACGCTGGGGCCGCCCACTTTTTCGACCAACAGTCCACTCAGCAAGAGCGCTTGGTCCCGCAGCATTTCCGCATCGAGACGGAATCGAGGGCCCCGGGCCAGCAGTCGATTGCGGGGATCCTTTTCCAGCATCTCCGGTTTGACCGTCGCCTCGCGCCGGTAGGTTTCCGAAAGGACCAACTGCTTCATCAAGCGTTTCACGTCCCAGCGGTTCTCGCGGAAATCAACCGCTAACCAGTCGAGCAAGTCGGGGTGACTGGGCACTTCGCCCTGGGCGCCAAAGTCCTCACTGGTCGCCACGATTCCGGTTCCGAACAGTTGTTGCCAGAACCGATTCACCGCCACGCGGGCCGTCAACGGATGTTGTGGATCGACCAGCCACTCCGCCAACCCGAGCCGATCGCGAGGGGCGTCTTCGGGAAGCGGCGGCAGGAAGCCCGGTACGCGACGCGAAACCTCCTCGCCCGGTTGATCGTATTGGCCGCGTTTCATCACCTGAGCCTGCCGCGGCTTGTCGAGTTCTTTCCAAACCAGCGAAACCGGGATCGCCGCTGTGATCTTGTCGCGTTGACTCTCCAAGCCCGCCCGCTGATCCTCGATCGCCGTCCAGTCGGGATCGGTGCTGACGACGCGGCGGTAATAGTCACGCAGCGCCTGTTGCTGGCCGGCCGAACGTTCCGCGGGGCTCAGCCGCGCCAATTCGCGGATCGTCGCCGGCGTGGCGAGCGCCGGGGAGGCAAAGGCCGCCGCGAAAGCCGATTCGCCACCATGGTTCACCACCTTCAGATAGAGCTCGTTGACACCTGGCTTCAACGCCAACTCGAACCGTTGTTGCAGCGGCGTCAGGGAACGAGACCCACGGCTTTCACCGACCCGTTTCTTGTTCAGGTAGATCTGGACGCCATCCTCGGTCCCCAGCAGCAGCTGCACGGTTTGGGGGCCGGGCGCTGTCAGGCGGCGATGCAGCACCACCACCGAAGGCTCGTCGGTCCCCGCGGCGGTCGGCAAGGCGTGCGTTTGGGCTTCGCTCCAGGCAGCTTCTTCCTGCCAGCCATACGATTGCTCGCGGTAATCAAAACTCGCTGCGGGATCAAAATCTTGTTGCAGACTCGCGAAGTCACGATCGTACGCCGGTTCGCTCCCTTCGACCGGAAAGGGTCCGGTCCATTGCCAGGGACCGAGCACGACCCGCTTATCCTCGGCCGGCTCGGGGCGGCGGTCGCTGACCGATAACCGCACGCGTGAAAAGATATGCTGGGCCCACTCGGAAGCGTACTTCAAGCGGACGCGGAGGCGGGCATCTTCCCCTTGCCCCAACAGCCCCTGCGACGCAAACCAAGCGGTCCGAGGCCCGGGTTGCAGGTGCCCACCGATCGCCCAGCCTTCATCTTTGACGACTTTGCCGTCGATCGCGTAGCCGACGCTGAACTTGCCGTCCGGCTGTTCGAAATCGGCTTCGCCATAGACCAAATCGACCGGTAGCCATTGATCTCCCGTCGCCGCCGACTTGGTTTCCACTTCGATTTCCGACAGGACCGCGTTGCCGTTGCTCGACAGCCCGACAGCTTGCTGGGGATCGTCAGTCAAGGCTTCGAGCCGCAGCAGCCGCCATTCGTCTCCCGGCGGCAAGGCGGCCTCGATCGTCACCGTCTCGGTGGGCGGCGGCGTGCCGGTGGCCTCCACCGACTGGTCCTCACGCAGGGTGAGTTCCAGCGGAGAATCCTTCGGCACCAAGTACTGTTCCGGCTGCAACACCTGCCACTGCGGATCCTCCGTCTCGGTGATCTGCTGCTCCCAGACGCGCTGCGCCTTGTCGACGCTGGGGATCGGTCCGGTCATTTCCTCCTGCAGCGCCGCCAGCATCTG
>CAYNVI010000487.1:0-4028 GCA_964400585.1 uncultured Pirellulaceae bacterium
ATCGACCAGTACGGGCTGACTCCCTTGATGAAGGCGGCTTACAACGGCCACACCTCGATCCTCACCTTCTTGCTCGGCCATGACGCCGATGTCTCCCTGCGTGACCAACAGGGGAACACGGCACTCTTTCATGCGGCGAGCGGCGAAACCCCATCCAGTGTCAAAGCCCTGCTGGAGGCGGGGGCGGACGTCAATTCACGGGACGACGAGGAAGGCTATACTCCGCTGATGGTCGCCGCCGCGGAAGGACAGCTGGAAAACGTCAAGTTGTTGCTGGATCATGGGGCCGACCCCAAATTGATCGACATCGACAACGATTCGGCGCTCTCCTTCGCCCGGCAGTCGGGGCACGCCGAGGTGGTGAAGTTGTTGGAAGCGGCCGAGTAAGCCACGGTCGGGCAATCGTTCAGCGGAGCCCGTCGCGCTCAAGCATTTCCAGCATCGCCTCGACGCGCTCCGGCTGGTCGGACGCCAAGTCGTGGGCTTCGTTCAGATCCTCGGCCAGGTTGTACAGCCGCCATGCTTCCTGAACGGGTTCCTCGCCCCCGCGTGGCGGTTTGCGGTAGCGGACCAGCTTCCAGTTTCCCTGCCGGACGCCAACCGAGGTTTGCCCTTCGGAGCTCGCCCAGTACAGGTACTGGTGACGGCGCTGCTGGTCGGCCTGGCCCAAGAGGGTCGGCAGGTAGGAGATCCCATCGTGGGGTTCGGGGACGTCCGTCTCCGCCAAGGTGCAGGCTGTCGGCAGGAAATCCCAGGAAGCCGAGGGGAGGTCGCTGACGGTGCCCGCCGCGATTTTGCCGGGCCAGCGGGCGATCATCGGCACCCGGATGCCGCCCTCGTGCATCGACCGCTTATAGCCGCGCAACGGCCCGTTCGAATCGAAGTATTCGTGATCGTGGCCGCCTTCGCGATGCGGGCCGTTATCGGAAGTGAAGATCACCAACGTCTGTTCGTCGATTTCCAGTTCCTGCAGCAATTCGAACAGCTTCCCCACGTCCCCATCCATCCGCGTGATCATCGCCGCAAAGCCTTTCTCCGGGCTGGGCCAATCGCGATCCTGGTAGATCCCGTAGTCGGGGACCTCCATCCCGTCCCCCAAGACGCGGCCTGCTTCGTTGTTGGCATGCGGGATCGTCCAGTGAACGTGCAGTAAGAAGGGTTCCTGCTGATGCGCCCGCACGAACTGGAAGGCAGCCTGCGTGAGAAAATCGTGCGAGTAACTAACCCGCTGGGAAGCGACGCGGCCACGCCCTTTCGGGTAATCGCCGATCACGTTGCCCGGTAAGCGGACCTGATGCTTGTTTTCCCACAAGTAGGTGGGGTAGTAATTGTGCGCCCGGCTTTGATTGAGGTAGCCGAACCAGTAGTCGAAGCCGTTCGCATTGGGATGCCCCGGGTTGTCGATCTCCGCAGGATCGTCGACATGACCGAGCGCCCATTTGCCGACACCGCCGGTGGCATAGCCTGCCTCCTGCAGCGTCCGGGCGACGGTCGCTTCTTCCCCGCTGAGGCTTCGCGCGGCATTGCCGATCAGCCCGGTGTGGCCGACGTGCTTCCCGGTCCAGAGGACCAACCGCGAGGGCCGGCAGACGGTGTGTCCTGCGTAATGGTCGGTAAACCGCATCCCTTCGGCCGCCATGCGGTCCAGGTTCGGCGTCTGGATCGTCTCCTGGCCGTAGCAGCCGAGGTCTCCGTAACCGAGGTCGTCGGTCATGATGTAGATGATGTTCGGACGGGGATCGCCGTCCCGAGCCGGCGCGGCGGCGGGTGCCGAGCGGACGAAGGGGAGGAGGGCGAGGAGCAGGAGAGCCGGCAGCGCGATCGCGCGGGGACAGCTGAGCGGAGCGAACGTCGGAGTCATAGGAAGCCTTTTTTTTGAGGGTTCCCTAGTTTGGTGTCGCGGGCAGGTGGGGTCAAACCCGGCGGTGCACAACCGATTGCGCGGGCGGATGCGAAGAAACGATGAAGCTTCGATGAAGCTGAGGCAAACCACGGCTTTGCTTGTAGTGGCTGGGCAGGCCCAGCGTTATTTTACGTTGGCGTCCTCTCCTCCCGCGCGCGTCCCCACGCTTTCCCTCCCCTCTCGAGGTCGAGCCTTCATGCTTCGCCACGTTTCTTCAGCGCTCTCTGCCGCCCCCTACCTCGTTTGCGGTTTCGGCATCTTGATCCTGCTGGCCGGCTGCGGGGAAAGCACGAAAGAGAAGATGATGAAGCGGATGAAAGCGCGGGCGGAGATGAAAGCGGCGGAAGCCGAAGCGGCTGCGGAAGCGGCGACCAACGAAGAAGCGGCTACCAAGAAAGAAACGTCTGCCGCTGCGGACGAGGCGGTCCCCGCTGACGTCGCGGCCACCCCGGGGCCGCCGGAGCTCGCAGCAGGGAAGCCCCAGCCCGCGGCACCTGCCCAACCGGCTCCGCGACCTGAGGCCGCTGAAGCGGGGGACGATCCGTCAGCCGAGCAAACTGCCCCGGCGAGCCCAGCGACGACCGCACCGCCCCGCGAAAAGGCCGGCTCGGAGGCGACGGCTGGCCCGCAAACGGTGGCGGACACCGAGCCCGCGGAGCGAATGTCGGATGGCAGCAAAAAGGCCTGGGTGGCACCGACACGCCGGCCGGTGACTGACAGCGAACCGGCGGCAGACGCAGCGACGGTGGCGGCAGCGGCGGAGGCGGAGGCCCGCTTGCGCTTCCATCCCGCCGGCCAGTCGTTGGTCTGGCAGGGGGCGGAGGCGGAACATGCTTGGCAAACCTGGTCGCTCGCCGGCAGCGAGACGGATCCGCTGGCGCCGGCCCGTCAGTTTCAAGCGGACGAGTTTCGCCCGACCCGGTTCGCTTGGGACCGCTCGAGCGATCGGCTCTTCGTCGGGGGGGCGGATGGCCGATTTCAACGCTGTTTCGCCGCGCCGTTGGATCCCTTCGATCGTCATCGGCGGGCCCGCATCCGCCGCGACGAAATGCTTTCCGGCAGGCAGGCGCACCGGGGGCCCATCACCGCGCTCGCCGTCGCCTCCCAAGGGGCGGTGTTAGCCACCGGCGACGGCGAGGGGATGTTGCGACTGTGGGCGGCCGAGCCGGCGGAGGCGACTTCGCTGCCGGTCGGCGGCAGCCCGGTCCTCGCCTGCCAGCCGTACGGCCAAGAAGGCTTGCTGCTGGCCGTGACCGAAGCGGGGCAAGCGGTTTCGATCCGCCGTCAAGCGGAGCAGCCGAGCGTGCGGCCGTACGCCGAGTTTGCTTCGCAGCCCACCACCATGCAGGTCGGCCGCAGTGGCCAAGGACTGGTCGTCGGGGAATCCGCTGGCAAGGTAACGGTGTGGGCTCCGGCAGAGGACGGCCTCCGGAAAGCGGCCGTCCAGGCCTACCCCGATCCCCTCGTCGCCGCGACGTTGTTGCGTGACGATGCCACCTTGTTGACCGCCTCGACGGCAGGAGCCGTCACACGCTGGCGTCTCCCCCTCCCGGCCTGGCGACGGCTTCCGATCGCCCAGCCCCGTCCGCCGTTCCTGGCGGTGGATCGGCAGGGGCAGCGGCTGGCCGTGCCGGGTCGAGCCGGGTCGGTCGAGATCTACGAAGTGGGCGCGACCGAGCTTGCCCGCCGCTTAACCCTGGCCGGCGCCCAACGCGCGACCGCGGCGGTTTTTTCGGAAGACGGAAGCCAGCTTGCCGTCGGCGATCAGCAAGGACGCCTGCACCTGTTTGGACTGGAGTCGACGCCCGCTGCGACGCCCGGGCCGTTGCAGTCCCAGGCCTTGGATGCGGGCAGCCTCTCCGCCCTCGTCGCCTCGCCGAACCAGCCCAACGCGTTCTTCTTCGGCACGACCGAAGGCGCGATCGGCAAGTTCGTATTCGCGGCAGGCGCCGGAGGTGCGGCACCCGCCGGCCCGGCCGCTACCGCCGGAGACTCGGCTGCGGGCGGGGCGGTCGATTGGATGCAGCAACTAGATCACCCCGTGGGACCACTCGCCTGGGGACGCGACGCCGAGGAACTGTGGTGCGCCACATTGTCGGAGTTATTTTTTTGGTATTGGGCCTGG
>CAYNVI010000488.1:0-4012 GCA_964400585.1 uncultured Pirellulaceae bacterium
CAGTGAGCCGGTCAACACGCGGGCCGTCGCCGGGCCCAGAAACGAGACCACCGGCAGGAGCCCCGCCGGCAGGGCGTGACGCAGAATCGCCGTCCGCTCGGGCAGCCCCTTGGCGATCGCCGTGCGGACGTAATCCTTGGTCATCACCTCCAGCATCCCCGTCCGCGTCAGCCGGGCGATGTAGGCGGCGACCGGGGCTCCCAGGCAAGCGGCCGGCAGGATGATCTGCCGGAACGTCCCCCAGCCGGCCGCCGGGAACAGCGGAATCACAAACACAAACAGCAGGATCGCCAAGCTCGCCAGCACGAAATTCGGAACCGCGATCCCCAGCACCGCGGCCACCATCAACGACAGGTCGGCCGAAGTGCCGCGACGGACCGCCGAAACGACTCCCGCGGTGACCCCCAACACGATCGCAAACACCAAAGCAAACACGGCCAACGAGGCGGAGATCGGAAAGCCTTCCGCGATCACCTCGGCGACGCTGTAGTCCTCCAGCTTCATGCTCCAGCCGAGGTCGCCGTGCAGGACGATTCGCCCCAACACCTGGAAGTACTGCTCGGGCATCGTGCCATCGAGATTGTAACGGGCTTCCAGTTGTCGCTCGATCGCCGGCGGCAACGCTCGTTCGCTCTTGAACGGACTCCCCGGCACCGAACGCATCAGAATGAACGAGAACGTGAAGACCAGCCACAGCGTCAACACCAGCCAGGCTGCCCGCTGCAACAGGTAACCGATCAAATCACGCATCAGAGCGTCTCCTTTCGGCTCGCCGCAGGAACCGCCGCAGGAACCGCGGCAGGGGTCGCCGCAGGGGTCATCGCGGGGGCCGTCTCGGCAGCCGGCTCCGCAGCTTCCTCCTCGTCAGCCAACCGGAGGATATGCAGCGGGTGGATGTCTTGGGCGGTGGCCGAAAAGCCGCGCACCTTCGGTTTGATCATGTTCAGCGATGTGTAGTGATAGATCGGGATCACCGGCATCTCATCCAGGAGCAACTGTTCAGCTTCCTGCAGCAGCTGCATCCGCGTCTCCGCATCGCCCTCGCGGCCCGCTTCCTCGATCAGCCGGTCGTACCGCGGATTGCTCCAGCCCGTACTGTTCTGGGCGCCGTCGGTCACCCACATGTCGAGGAACGTGTTGGGGTCGGGATAGTCCGCGATCCAGCCGGCCCGTGCGATCTGGTACTCCATCGAGGCGTATTTATCGAGGAACGTTCCCCACTCCATGTTCTGCAGGCCGACGACCACATTCAGATTGTTCCGCCATTGCTGTTGGATCACCTCGGCGATCGCCCGGTGGGTTTCCTGCGTGTTGTACAGGATCGTCAGCTTGGGGAAGCCTCGCCCATCTTCAAAGCCGGCCTCGGCGAGCAATCGTTTGGCTTTTTGAGGATCGAACGGGAAGGGGTCGGCACTCTCATAGCCAGTCAAACCGGGCGGTACAAAAGTGAACGCCGGGAGCTGGTAGGCCTTCGTCACCTCGTCGACGATCACCTGCCGATCGATCGACAACGCCAAGGCCCGTCGCACCCGCGGGTCATCGAGCGGCCAGACATCGACGTTGAGCCGATAAAAATAGACCGACAATTGCGGAGCGCGGACAAAATCGGGGCGATCCCGGAGGTATTCCAGCAGCGAAGAAGGCGGGTCGGTGACCCAGTCCACCTGTCCCGTTTCATACATATTCAAGGCCGTGGTTTGGCCGGTCACCGACATGAAGTCGACCGTCTCCAAATGGGTTTCCGAGGCATTCCAGTAATCGGGATTTTTTTGTACCCGCAAGCGGTCGCGGAGCCGGCGGAAATCGAGTCGATAAGGGCCATTGGTCACGATGTTCCCGGCCTTGGTCCACATCGGAGAGCCATGTTCCTCGACACACCGACGATTGACCGGATAGAGCGCGTAAAAGGCGACTACATTGGGGAAGTAGGGAGTCGCATTCTTGAGCTGGACGACGAAGGTCTGCGGATCGGGCGTCTCCAATGCACCGAGGCGGTCAAAGGCGACCAGCACGTGGTGGGCTCGGTTCACCGCCGGATCGCCCCGCGGGTCTTGGGCGAACCATTGCGAGCGGCCGTCCGCCTCCCAATCGATCGTCCCGTCCGCTTCCTCCGCGACGACCTTCACACGATACCGCCGCCGCTCGTCACGCAGCGCCGCGATCTGCGACGCGTCCAGCCCGACCGTCTCTTCCTCGGAAAGTTCCGCCTCGGCGATCTCTTCCAGCACCCCGTAGCGGACGGTCCCGCGGGGGAACGGTTGCCCGTTGGATTCTCCTTCCGGCGTCTCGCCCGGTCGGTCCCACAATTCGACTTCGACCTTGTCCCCCACCGCCACGAGCCCGCGGTTGTATTGTTCGGCGTAGGGCAGATGGTAGAGGTGCAAAACATATTCGCAGGCCGTCTCGGGATGCAGCATCCGCTGCCAGGACCAAGCGAAATCCTCCGCGGTGACCGGATCGCCGTTGGACCACGTCGCCCCCTCGCGGAGATGGAAGGTATAGGTCGTCCCGTCGTCGCTGATGTCGAACGATTCGGCCATCGCCGCTTGCGGCGACATCGGCTGGACACCCGTCTCCGGGTCAGGCGGCCCCTCGGGCATCATCCGCAGCAGCCCTTCAAAGAGGGCGAACAACAGGCGGCCTTCGACGTTCCCAGTCGCCCGGGCCGGGTCGAGCGTCTTGACGTCGGTGCCGTTTTGGATGGCAAAGTCGGCCGGCGGCAGCGATTCGAAGAACGAGGCCCACACGACCGCCCCCAGCGTAACCGCCAAAATGATCCACAAGAACGCGCGGCGGACTTCGGGCGGCACAACATTTCCCCATCGATGCGAGGCCAGGACCTGGAATGCTTCGCATCTTACCCGAATTGGCGGGGCGACCGAACCTCGGTTCTGTCAAGGCCCGTGGCGCGACATTTGGCCGCCCCCCAGCGGATGGTCAGGACACCACCACGCGTTCCACGCCGCCTGCCAGCGCCCCCTGCCGCTTACTTTGGCACCATCCGTGACAGGTTTGTTCGCGGAGCGGCGGCTATGGTAGCCACCACCTAGAGACGAACGAGACCACCTTCACCTTCTGATGCTCGATAAACCCGGCCGAAGCAGGCTCGGGAGGCTCGGCGGCAGGGGCTTCCTCAGCCGCCGCCGCCGGGGTTGGCGCGGGTGTCGGCGAAGGAACCGATAGCCCCATCTCGATCGGCATCCCTTGGCACGCGTGGCAGCCGCCCCTGCCACATCCGACGCCACAGCAACCGTGATCGACCGGCGTCCAGCTGTACTCGCATTGCGGGCAGGTGTACTTATGCTTTTTCAGCACGCGTACCGTCTTGACCGTCGCCCCATTGTTCCGGCAGGGGGTGCCGCAGTCTTTCTGCCACGGGAAGACGACGTTGGGAATGCAGATCGTCTTGGATTCGACTTTCCAGCAAACCTTTTCCGCATCGACCGTTTCGGCCTTCAATTCGCAGCAGGCCGCTTGGCACTGCGGGCACCTTTGGCAGTGCCTTTGGGCATGGCCCGCCGCCCCCCCGGAGCCCGCCCGCGCCAGCGAAGCCGGCACGAGGGTCAGGGGCAAAGCCAATCCCAGCAGGAGCGGCAGCTGAATCAAACCTTTCATAGGTGGTCTCCCGAACGCCGCCCGCAGTTTGGGCGGCAAGTGTGGCTTGGTGAAAGTGACGGCGCGATTCGCCGGGAACAGGTTGGTTAGAAATCGATCAAGAAGCGTGCGCCGTAGATGCTGTAATCGCCGTCGCGAAGCGTTCCATCGCTGACCGCCCGATCGTCGATCCCGCCGGTGATGTAGTTGAACTGCATCCGAGCGTTCTGATTCCACAACCAGTTGAGCCCCAGCGTGAGACTCTCGCCATAGCCGCCGTAGACCCCTCCGGCCGGCGTGCCGGTGAAGGTCCCGTCATTGAAGTCCGCATACGACAGCCGCGCGGCCACCTGCCAAGCTCCCCAGCCGCGCTCGACCTGACCGTCACAGCGGGTCACTGCCCAGAAATTCTGAAACC
>CAYNVI010000489.1:0-4010 GCA_964400585.1 uncultured Pirellulaceae bacterium
AACCAGCAGACGGGGGAACTGGTCGCCCTCAAGCAACTGCATCCCGGAGTCTCCCACCGCACCGATTCGACCGCCGGTGGTTGATTGTCTTTCGGATCGAGCGGAGCACCGCGACGCAGCCACTCCAGCAGCACGGCATAATAATCACTGTCGGCCGTCATCGGCTTGCCGCCGGTGTGCGGGACGCTGCCGATCGATTTTTTCAACAGCAGGCTTTCTTCGGGATGGCCAAGGTTGACGCGACGGATCCCGATCTCTCGCGTGATCCGCTCATGGTCGCCTTCGGGATCGAACCCGAAGAGGCTGAGGTTAAAGCCGTCTTTTCCCCGGGCCGCCCCGTGACAGCTGCCGGTATTGCATCCGGTACGCGTCAGCACCGGCATCACGTCCTTTTTGAAGCTGATCGCCGGGGTGACCGCGGCATTTTCCACCGTCACCGGGACTTCTACCGTCGAGCCCTGGAAGCTGGCAACCAACTGGGTCGTCCCGTCGGCGACCGGGTGCAGGATGTTTCCGTCCCGCTCGACCATTCCTGCCGACTTGAGCGACCATTCGACCTGTTCGGTCACATCGAGCGTGACGCCGTCTTCACGCCGCGTCATCGCGATAAACGACTGGAAGTCGCGAGCCGAATTCAACGAGATCTCTGGCGGATAAACCGCCAATTGTGGAGCCTTGCTTCCTGCTGCTGCCGGAACCGAGCGATTCGGTTCGACCGCTTGCAGGAGAGAAGGTGCCATCGTCAGGGCCACCAGCGTCGCCGCGGCCAGCACCGCACGACATCGATTTCCCAGGACAGTTCCGTGGCGGTGGGAGGGTGATTGGTGCATGTTGGATTGCCGGGATTGGCGTAAAAAAGAGAGGGATTTGGCGGTTCGCGAAGTAGGCAAGCGGCTGATCATCAACCTTCCTCCTTCATCTTTCGCAGCTGTTCCAGACGGCTCAGCGGCTTTTCTTTCGGCGGTTCCGCCTTCTTCGGTTCGGGCTTCTTTTCTGCTTTCTTCTCAGGCTTGTCGACCTTGGGAGGCAGCGGCTTGTCGACCCGCAATTGCCCGGTTCCCTGCGTCTGCACGATCTCGCCTTTTTCGGAGACGATCCGGATCCGACAGTTGAGGGTCTTGTGGGTTCCGGGCCGGGCATCGGCAGCCACCGTGATCGGGAAGGTCACCTGAGTCGTTTCGCCCGTCACCTTCTGCTTCGGTGCCGACGAGCTGACGCCGGGCGGCAGCCCCACGATCTCGATTTCGGCTTCCCCTTCGAATTCCCGTTTGACTTCGATGCCGATCGCGAGCTCTGCCTCGGTCCCCTGCTCGGCTGCCGATTTGGGAAAGCTGAAATTGAAGAAGGAATCCTGGATGTCGATCGGGATCGGCTGCGTCGTCATCCGCGCCGAGCCGTTGTCGGTGCCCGTGGTCGCGACCAGGAACATCGGCCAGTTCCCGATCGAGGCATTGCCGTTGGCGGTCATCGGCACGTCGACTTCGTTCTTGCCTTTGTCGATGCGCCGGCTGTTGTTGACGCTGATCCCGGGAGGATTGTAGAGCGACCGAAGCGAAACGACGCCTTCAAAGCCTTCTTCCCGTTCGATCCGGACCTTCAGCGACATGCTGCCGTTCCGCGTGATCGGCACCTGCGGGTTGTCGACGATCAATTTAAAGGGAAGCGGCTCGGCGACCGAAACCGCCACCCGACGCGTGTTCCATTCAAAGATGCTGCGGCGGTTTTGCCCCAGCACCAACTTGTGTTCCTGCGACAAATGACCGGTCAGGTCTTGCAGCTTCTCGTCGGTGGGATGGCCCACCAGATCGACGAGCGTCTGTTCGGCACCCGCCTCTTGGGCGGCGGTCAGCAGGATCGGCACCTCCACGCGATCGCTCCGCATCGGGAAGACCGTCGCTTCGATCCCAGGAGGCAGGTTCAAGGCATCGATCGCCAGTTCTCCGCGAAAATTCTTGCGGTTGGCGGTTACCCGCACGGCCATCTGACCGCCGCGGGGCACCGGGATCGTGACCGCTTGGTCGCGATCCAGTTCGGCGATTCCCAGCGACAACGAAGGCTTCGCCTCGGTCACTTCGATCCGATACGAATAATGCGGGCCTCCGGCGCCGAGATGGTCATGGATCCGAATCTTGTGAAGCCCGTCGGCCTTCGCGGTGAACTCCACGTAGCTATCGGGCATCCCCCCGGAATCGTCGTTGCCGCCGATCCGTTTGTTGTCGGGACCATAGACATTGACGACCCCGTCGAGCGGCGAGCGGAGGATATTGCGGGCATACAATTGGACGTAGTACTTCGTGCCCTTCACCGCGTTGACGCCGAAATAATCGATGTCGTCCGGTTCGCCGATCACGCCACACAACGCGCCGGGGATCGTCGCTTCCGGCGCTTTCGCCATCGAGTCGTTGGGCTCGGTTTCCAGCGTCACCGGCAGTTCATTGACACGGATCCAATTCGGCGAAGGCGTGATCCCCGTGTCGGTTTCGGTCACCACCGGGTAGCGTTCGTGCGATTCGCTCGGCAAGGTCACTTGAGCGACCCGGCTCGTGCCATCCAGATCGATCAGGTCCGCCGTCAGCGTCGCCCCCATCTGGCCCCCGGCGGGAACGACCGCCACGGGGCGAGGAAAGGTGCCGACGTGAAGCCGGTAATAGGCGGCGTTATTGCCGCCGAACGCGCTGTCGCGAATCAGCACGACATAGGTACCGTCTTTCTCCGCCTGGTAACTGCAGAGGCCGTCCTGCTGGACCAACGGATGGTCGTCGCTGCTGGCCATTTCGAAGCGGGCGTCATCCAGGATCGCGACGTAGGGATCGAGGAAGTTGTTTCGCTGTGTGCTGGCGATCCGCACCCCTTCGCATTCGACCGTCAGTGTCTGGCCCGCTTTCAGATCGACCGCGTAGAAGTCTTGGTCCTCGCTGGTCACCAGGCCTTCGACGGTGACATTCAGATCGACCTGCTGCGGCGATTCGAACTCGCTGTTCGGCTCCTCTTCGGTGACCACCGGCATCGCCCCGACGCCGAGCAACCGCAGATTGCTGATCCCCGTCTCGGTCACCAACCGGATCGGATACTGGCCGGGCGGAAGATTCGGCTCCGCGGCGACGGTGATCTCGACCTTGCTATTGGAAACCGGCTTGACCTCGCTGATCGTCAAACCGGGCAGGTCGGCCAGGACCTCCCGCGCATCTTTCAACCGTGACCCGTGGAGGATCACCTTGGTAGGAGCCCCCCGCTGAATCCCATGAGGTTCCATCCGAGAGACGACGGGCTGAGCCGCCATCGCGGGCGGGGCGAGCAGCGCCCCGCAACAGGGGCCCAGCAGGGCAACAGCAAGAATCAGGCGTCTCATCGGGCAGCAGCCTCCGAAAATTCCTTGGCCAAACAGGCGGGCGGGTCAAAACATCAAGGCTCGCGTGTCAATGCATGGCCGGGCGGGCGCGAACCAGGACGCCGCACGCCCCCGCCGCGGGCAGCGGAAGGCGGACGGCATCTCATTGGCGAAACGGTGAAACCACCGTGTGCTAGGCGAGGATATCCTCGATCACGTTACCGCCGTCGACGATTTCGATCGGCCGATCCCCCGGAGCCATCAGCTCCTTGTCGGCGACGATCCCCATCAGGCGATACATGGTCGTTGCCAGGTCGGCAGGCGAGACCGGATCGACTTCGGGCTCGGCCGCCGTGGCATCCGAGGCTCCATAGACCATCCCGCCTTTCACCCCGCCGCCAGCCAGCATCACACTGAACACCTTGGCCCAGTGGTCGCGGCCGGCATCCTTGTTGATTTTGGGCGTCCGCCCGAATTCGCTGCTGACCATCACCAACGTTTCATCGAGCATCCCGCGATCGGACAAATCGTCGATCAGGACACTGAGGGCCCGGTCCAACGACGGCATCGTACGACGGAAACCGCGGGTGATCTGCTGGTGCATGTCCCAACCGCCGTAGGTCAGCGTCACCAAACGCACCCCCGACTCGACCAACCGCCGGGCCATCAACAGACGCTGTCC
>CAYNVI010000490.1:0-4004 GCA_964400585.1 uncultured Pirellulaceae bacterium
AAAGTCGACGGTGGGGTCAATGCCGATGGCCATAAAAATCCGCTACTCGCTGGCTCAGTTCCCTGGACGCGCGTGACACCGATGGGAGTAGCGTAGCGGGTGCCAGCAGCCCTGTCACCAATGCCGGCGACGTGCCGCTTCTGCAAAGGCTACATGACGCCGGTGGCCAAGATCGACGGCCAGACGACGATGCGGCTGTTGCCGTACCTGATCTTCGTCATGCGGTGGCTGGCAAGGCAGCCGGTCCGCCGGAGAAGGAGCCGTGGCTGCTGCCCGATCACTTCCGCCAGTTCGTTGTCGATGAGTTGGCAGCCGAAGAACGGCGGCTTCTCACCGCGGACGAAGAGACGTCCCAGCCCGTCTTGGCTGCCGAACCGATGCTCGACGCGCCTTGTCGCCCACCGCCGGAGGCAGCCTGATGGGATCGATGCGACAACTGACCGAATCGACTGCTCTTCATGACGCCGATGGCCACCATTCTGCGCCAGCATCAAAAACGGGCCTCAAACCGCCGTGATTCGGGCCATGACTCGACCTTCGCGGCGACTCGAAGGGAGGTGCAAAGGGCGAATGCAGCGGGGAGTTCACGTTCGCCGGTTCAACATCCGTCGCAACCTCTCGCAGCCTGCCGGCGTCCGTCCTCCTGACCGACCAACTTTGGTTACAACAACGGAGCCACCCCAGGGGCCATTCTCGTCCTGGATAGGGTGGCCGCGGCCTATGCTCTTGGTAGCCGTCACCTTAGCTGATCGCTAGGGTGCTCCTTGCTCACATGGATGGTCGTTTGCCATCCGTTCGTTCCTCCAAGAAAGAACAAGCAAGCTTTTCTCGTTTTACTGCGCGATCTTGATCATGCCACCATCCGATCTGGCAACATTTGCGTATCAAGAGTTCGATCCCAGCGCTGCTGCTATGCGACAACATTCCCAAACAGGGCCGCGTTGGTGTCTTGATCATGCGATTCACCACAGCCGTTGCATATACGGGCTCATCCAGCTGACATGCCCTGAATAGCAGCAACGGAAGTAACCAAACGAACTCTTCGTCCGTCAGCCAAACAATCGCGTCTCCGATCGAACCGAGTGTTGACGAAGGCTGCCTTAGAAATTCCTGTAAGTTCAGCCGACGCAGATCACTGTCGAGTGCGGAAAACTCTGCCTTTAAGAGCTTGTTCGACCTGCGGCTTGGCCGTGTGGCGATCCTACCCCACTCCGTAACAATTCCGTCAATGTCAGAATTTTGCACTTAAGGATTACTGCCGTTAAGAGTCTGGATGGATCCGGGCACATGTACCACAGTTTCGGGCGGCGGCGCGTGCGTCACCCACTTGCTGTTGGTGGCCTGCCCAGCGAGGGTCTCCCTTCTTAAAACATCTTTTTTGATAAGCCTCTCTCGCCGTTGCACAGGCTCCCCACAACATTTCACGATGATGGCATTCGGATCCCGTCAATCCACGGCAGTTCGGTGGACGCCCGCAGCCTCCCGTGGCCTGGATCGGATCACAGGCCGCCCATTTTGCAGCACGCAATGCGTTGCACCGTTGACGCTTGACCCATTTCCTCTTAATGACTTTCCGGCATCTGATTGCAACGTTCTTAGCGCATTTTGCGGCGACGGGAACGATGACGCGCCAACACACTACTGTGGTCACGGTTATGAGGATGTATTCTGGGTTATTGTCATCATCCATGTAGTGGGTCGAGTCTCCTGGAGCCGGCGCGTGTGCCGGCGGGGTTGCAAGCCACCAAATGGTGCCGCCCACCCCCACTCCAACGAGAATAGGGATGATCTCTCCAGATGGGTCGACATGAACAGTTGGTGCACCTGCCACATAGCGGAAGAGGTTCGGGTCACCTGCTTTGAATCCAATGGGATCTCTGGATATAAACCGCCCCTCGCTTGCGTCGTACATCCTCGCCCGGTAGTGATACAGTCCCAGGACCTCGTCCCATTCTCGTCCTGTATAAGTGTAGCGGTTGTCTTCGGCACTGGATGGCAGGACGGTTCCGCTGCCACTGGCGAAGGTCGGCTCTCCGTAGGCGGTGTAGGCGTAGCGTTCCCGGATTGATCCTGACGCGTCGGTGAGGGCGGTGATGCTGTACTGTTGGTTGCGGTGGAACCGTGTTGTGGGGTTTGGCCGACGTGTACCGCAAGAGGAGTTCACGAGGAGCTACGCGCCGGGGCGGGGATGACGGTGGCTCGTTGCGGCGCCGGCGCCCCTGCCGGCGATCGTCGAAATGGTGGTTGATCGCTACCCGACGCTCCGTCGCTCAGCTTCGCTCCCGCAGCCGGCGTTGCAGATCGCTTTCGATCTCGGCGAGTTCTTCCAGGGTTTGCTGACGCAGCGACTCAGCCGAGGATTCCGGCACGCCGGCCAACTGCTGAAGCAATCGCACCCGCCCAATCGCTGCGCCTCGTGCCTCGCCCCGTGCTTCGCCTCGTGCCTCGGCGGCTTCGAGTCGCGCTTGCTCGTCACGCTGCATCTTCAGGCGGGCTTCGTAGTATCGCCGTTCTTCGGGGCTTTTGGCGATCATTTCCAGGACTCCTGCTGCTTCGGAAAACACGGGATCGACGAGACGCTCGTTTAATTCCTCGGCCGTCGACTCGCCAGCTCGGCGGAAGAAATAGGCCCACTCCTCCAGCGGATCAGTGATCCATGCCTGACTATTATCGCCAGGCGGGACGTATTTGGGCAACTCGAGCAGGTGGATTTGTAGGCAGTCGGTCAGGCCCAGGCCGCCGCGGGTCCGCAGCCGAAAATCGAGGTGCAAATCGGGGACTTCGCGAAACAGGATGGCATCCAGGATGCAGATTCCGATCGACGGCCGCAGACGCAGGTAGCTGTCACCCTCCCCGAGTTGTTCGATCAACTGCGTCGCGGCGTAATAGGTCAGCCGTTCGGGAAGGCCGGCTGGGAGCGTTGTCTGGACCTCGATGTCGAACAGCCGGCCCTGATCATCGGTCGCCAGCACGTCCAAAATCGACACTTTGTCGGCTTCGTACTCCTTGCCGACGATCGGGTTGAGGATCTGCACCCCCGTGATTCGCGGCTTGCCTCCGAGGACCGCGTTGAGGAAGTGCAGCGTGATCGCGGGGTGATCCGGACTGCCCAGCAGCATTTTGCAGGCAAAATCAACGGTGGGGTCAATGCCGATAGCCATGAAAGTTACGCTGCTCGCTGGCTCAGTTGACTGGATGCTCGTCACCTCGATGGGGGTAGCGTAGCGGTTTTTCAAAGCTCTGTCACCAATGCCCTGGACTGTCCCTACCTGCATGTCGTCTTCACCACGCCGCACGAACTCAATGCGGTGCATGATCTCGACGATCGCAACTCGGCGGCGATGATCCGGCTGCTGTTCGACTGCGTCAGCGATACGCTCTCGAACGTGCTCGGCAGGCATGGCATCGCCAAGGCGGGCGCGGTGATGACACTGCACACCTGGGGCCAGCGGATGAAGCGGCACGTGCATGTCCATGTCGTCCTGACCGCCGGCGGTCTCTCCGAAGACGGTGAGCAGTGGGTGCCGCTTCAGCTGGAAGGCAAGGGGCTGGAGGATCTCCAGGCGCTCGAAGACCTGAAGCGGGAACTGTCGACCGAGTACCGCACGATGTACCTGCGGCGACTGTCCCGGCGGGTCAAGTCAGGCAAGATTCGGATGCCGGGCGTCACCGATGGCAGCGATCCGGGGCCGGCTGTGAAAGAGCTGAGTGGCAAGCTCCGGCGCAAACGCTGGATCATCGATATGCAGGCTTCGCCGGCGCGTTGGAAGGGATCGACAGGGATCGTCAACTACTTGGCGTCGTATGTCGCCGGGACGGCGATCAGCGACCGGCGTCTGGTGAAGGATGATGGCCAGAAGGTGACGATCAAGGTGAAGGACTACCGGACCGGCGTCCGCACCACCGAGACGATGTTCGGCGAAGAGCTATTGAAACGCTTCGCATCGCACATCTTGCCGCTGCACTGCAAGCGGATTCGTTATCTCGGCCTGTTCGCACCGCAA
>CAYNVI010000491.1:0-3999 GCA_964400585.1 uncultured Pirellulaceae bacterium
CTGGATCGGGCAGCCGCTGTAGCGCGCGTGGGCGACGGTTGGGCACGACCGGCGTAATCGTTCCACGGGCCGGCAAAACCGACCGATTCCTCGCTTTTCTTGCCGCCGGTTCCGAAAACGGGTCCGAGACTTGGGGGTGGCAAACGATCCCCAAAGCCGTTGAAGGACCCGTCATATGGAACGACATCCGGAGCTGCTCACCCGCGTTGATTCGGCCCTCCGCTCCCATCCGCACCTCCGGAGCGTCTTGGTCAAATCGGAACAGCAGCAGGACCGCGTGATCCTCAGCGGTAACGTCAACAGCTTCTTTGTGAAGCAGATGGCTCAGGAGGCGCTGCGGGATGTCGACGGGATCGCCGGGATCGAGAATCGCCTGGAAGTGGTCTACCACTGAGCGGACGGCGAGCAAAACTTCCGTTTTCGGGTCGGCCCTAACCGCCGAGCTGTTCTTTCATCGACTGCCGTGCGGCGGCGAGTGCTGCGTCCAGCTTTTCCGGTTGGCGGCCGCCGGCTTGTGCCAGATCGGGACGCCCCCCGCCGCCGCCGCCCAGCTGTTTGGCGGCCGCCCCGACCCAGTTGCCGGCATGCAGGCCTTGTGCGACGAGGTCCTTGGTCAGTCCCCCGACCAGCAAAACTTTTTCTCCTTGAACCGCCGCCAGCAGGACTGCCAACGGGCCGTCGCTCTGCTTCCGCAACTGGTCGATCCAGCCCCGCATCAGATTCGGGTTGGCCCCGGGCGTTTCGATCACGACCAGCGTCGCTGGGCCGACCTGTTCGGCTTGTTCCAGCAAGTCCTCGGCCGAGACCTTGCCTCCGGCGGCAACCTGCTTGAGTTCTTCGATCAAGCGATCCCGGTCGGCTTGCAGCGATTCGATCCGTGGCGGCACATCGAAGGGGGAGACATTCAGGCTGCGGGCGGCATCCCGGAGCAGGTTACGGGCCTGCGTGTAAGGGATCGCCAGCGCGTCGGCTCCGTCGGTCTGCGTCTCCGGCTTGGCGACGTACTCACTGACTTTGCCCGCCGAGAGTTCCTTTTTGAGTTGCCGCACGGTCGTCATCAAATCCGCGGCCGCGGCCGGCACCTGGTCGACCGCTGCGCCCAGTCGCACCGCCGTCTGCTGCAGGACGTCCCTGGTTTGTTGGCGATGTGATTTCGCTTTCGGGCCGGTCAAGGCGACCACGCGTCGGGTGCCGGCCGAGACACTCTCTTCGGCGACCAGTTCGAAGGTGTTGACTTCGCTGGTCTGTTGGAGGTGGGTCCCGCCACACAGTTCGCGGCTGAATTCGCCCATCGAAACCATCCGGACCGGATCGGGATACTTTTCGCCGAACAGCATCATCGCGCCGGCTTGGCGAGCTTCGACCAGGGGAAGCGTTTTCCACTCGATCGGATCGGCCGCGTCGACGCGTTGATTGACGTCGGCTTCGATCTGGACCAGCGTCGCATCGTCGAGCGATTCCTGGTTGGTGAAGTCGAAGCGGAGCCAATCGGCGTCGACCTTGCTGCCCTGTTGTTGGGCGTGCTGGCCGATGTTTTTCCGCAAAGCATAGTGGAGGATATGGGTTGCCGAGTGCGCGCGGCGGATCGCATCGCGGCGGGGGGTGTCGACTTCCGCCGTGGCGGCAACGCTTTCCCGGATCTCGCCCTGGACCAGCCGTCCGACATGGACGATCAGCCCGCCATGCTTCTGCGTGTCATCGACACGGAATTCAAAATCGTTGTTATAGATCCGGCCGCTGTCGCCGACCTGGCCCCCCGCTTCGCCGTAAAAAGGGGTCTTGTCGAGGACGATCCGCAGCGGCGTCTCGTCCGAGCCTGCGACGTGGGCCAGCAGCTGCCCTTCGTCGTCGGGTTCACTGCCGTCGCCGGTGATGATCCCCTTGATCGTGGCTTCCGCCGTCGTCGTTTCGTATCCCAGGAAGGGCGTTTCGCGGAGGGCTTCCTTGAGCGTTTCCAGCGGGCCGGTCTGAAAGAGTTCGCGTTGGCCCGCTCCGCTGACGCCGGCGTGTTCCTCCATCGCGTTTTGAAAGCCGGTCCAGTCGAACGTGTAGTTCTGTTCGGCAGCCAGCGTCTGCAGGAGTTCCGGGGGAACGCCGTAGGTCTGATAGAGATCGGCCGCCTGCCCTCCGTCGACCATGCCGACGTGATCCGACCGCATCGTTTGGAACATCCGCTCGATGCGATCGAGTCCGGCGTCGATCGTTCCAAAGAAAGCTTCTTCTTCGCGGCGAATCACATTCTGCACGCGATCGACTGTATCGGTCAGTTCCGGATACGGTTTCCGCATCGTGTCGGCAACCGCCGAGACCAATTGGAACAGGAAGGGATCATGCAGACCCATCTGATGGCCATCGAGCACCGCCCGGCGGATCAGGCGACGGATCACATACTTGGCACCATTGGGGCCGGGGTAGACGTTTTCATGGATCGCAAAGGTACTGGCCCGGACGTGGTCGGTGATCCGCCGCAGCCGCCGGCCGTTCTCGCTGTCGTAAACATAGTCGCGGTGCGTCGCGGCGGCCGCTGCTTCGACGATCGGCATCAGGCTATCGATGTGGTAATTCGTCGGCGTCCCTTGCAGCACGCTGGCGGTGCGTTCGAGTCCCATCCCGGTATCGATGTTGCGGCTGGGGAGAGGACGGAGATTATCGGGGGGAGCCCCGAGGCGATTGAACTGGGTGAAGACGAGGTTCCAGATCTCGACTTCGCTGCCGTCATCGAGATGGTAATAGATCTCGCTGCACGGTCCGCAGACGCCGTCGGGTCCCAGGCTGGGGGCACTGGCGGGCCAGAAGTTCTCGTCTTCTTCCATCCGCGTGATCCGACTGGTCGGCAACCCGATCTTCTCGTGCCAGATCCGGAACGCTTCGTCATCGTCCTTGTAGACGGTCGCGGAAAGCCGCTCGGGGGCAATTCCCAACCAGGTCTTGCTGGTCAGGAATTCCCAGGCCCAATGGATCGCTTCTTCTTTGAAGTAGTCGCCGAAACTGAAGTTGCCCAGCATTTCGAAGAAGGTGTGATGGAAGGCCGTCCGCCCGACGTTCTCGATGTCGCCGGTGCGGAGGCACTTCTGGCAGGTCGTCGCACGGGTGAAATCGAGTTTCACTTTGCCGAGGAAGTGGTCCTTGAACGGGTTCATCCCGGCCGGGGTGAACAGCACCGAAGGGTCCCAGGTGGGGACGAGGACGTCGCTGGCCTGCCGGACACATCCTTTGGTTTCAAAGAACGCCAGATACTTTTCTCGCAGTTCGTCGGTTTTCATCGCTTCGTTCGCTTGCGGATCGATGGGTCGATTACAGAATTCGGCTAAGGGGATGATACCTGCCCGACCGGGCATTCGAGTAGGCGGGGTGGCTGGCGCTTGCCCGGGAGCCGGCACGGCAGCGTGGCCGGGGGCCCGCAGCGGCCCGGCGCGGGGATGGGCAGCGGCCGGCCGTGGGGCGGAATCGCGGGACGGTCCGCTGGCAAAGGAGCCCGCCCGAGGCGGTCGCTAGACCGTGGGAGGGGGAGCGTTAGGGGGCCGAAGATTCGGTGGGGTCGGCCGGGGGGCCGATCAGCAGCCGTTGCGGGCGGCCGCTCGCCCGTTGAATCTGCAGCGGGACCGTCCCGGTCTGTTCCGCCACGGCGCGATAAAAGGCGGCCGGATCGGAGATCGGACGGCCATCGACGGCGGCGATCATCTGGCCGGCCCGCACCCCCGCCTGCCAAGCGGGAGAATCAGGCGTGACCGTCATCACGGCGACGTCGGTCCGGCTGGACGGGCGGCTGCCGAGCAAGCTTTGGGGGGGCAAGGCGGTCGCAAAGTCGACCTGCATGCCGCGCCATCGGGGGTCGGGAACCGACTGGTACGCCGGCCGCTGGGTCGCCAGGCGTTTTTTCCCCAGCCGGACCGTCAGCGTTTCCGGCGCGCCGCCCTCGGCGGCTGGCAACGCCCGCGCGACGACCAATTGCGTGGCGCGATTGGCTGGCCGACGGCTCATCTCGCGGATCAGGTCGGC
>CAYNVI010000492.1:0-3996 GCA_964400585.1 uncultured Pirellulaceae bacterium
CGCTCCGGGGGAGTCGGGCAAGATATCACCGAGAGGACGCTGGCGGATCAACAACGCAAGGCGGTGGGAGATCGCCTGCGACTGATCCTCGAGAACATCACCGACGGTTTCGTGGCCCTCGATTCCCGCTGGCACCTCGTCGAAGTCAATCCCGCGGCCGCGGCCATGTTCGGACGCGCGCGGGAAGGGCTTCTCGATCGCGGGTTCCAGGAAGCATTTCCCGAGGCGGTCGAGAGCGATCTGGAAGCGGCGATTCGGAGGGTGATGGAGGAGCAAAAAGCCGATTCGTCAGAGATCTTTTACCCACCGCTCGCCAAGTGGTTTCGCATCAGCATCTATCCATTCTTCCAGGGCACCTCGGTCTTTTTTACCGACATTTCGGAACGGGTGCGGGCCGATGCCGAGAATCAAACACTGCGAGACAAACTGGCCCATGCAAGCCGGCTGGGTTCCCTGGGGGAAATCGCATCGGGGCTAGCCCATGAACTGAACCAACCGTTGACAGCGATCCAGGTCGATGCCAACACTGCCCAAATGCTCAGCCAGCATCAAGCGAATCCGTCCCTGGATAAGTGCCTGCAAAGGTTGATCGATCAATCGTACCGGGCCGGGCAAATCATTCGGCGAATGCGGTCTTTCATTCGTCACGATCAGTCGTTCCAAGTCTCTCGCGACCTCAACCAACTGATCCATGAAGTCCTGGGGTTGCTCGGCGATCGCCTTCGCCACAGCGGCGTCCGGATCGTCCTCCAGCTCGCCCCGAAGCTCCCCGCCATCAAAGCGGACGGCATCCAAATCCAGCAGGTGATCTTGAATCTGCTGCGAAATGCGGAAGACGCGATGGTCGAGAACGGGGAGATCCCCAAAATCGTTTCGATTCACACCGAAACGGCTGGAGACCGGGTTCGACTCCATATTGTCGATACGGGCAGCGGGCTGCCGGCGACGGTTGCCGATGATCCATTCCTCCCTTTTCAGACCACCAAATCATCCGGCGTCGGGCTTGGTCTGGCACTTTGCCGCACCGTGCTCACATCCCACGGCGGATGGATCGAAGGACGCTCCAACCCCGATCAAGGCGCCACCTTTACTGTCTCCTTCCCCGTACCGTGCTGAAGGCCACAATCGAGCGGCCCGCACCTCATCCTATCCACGGTCCCAAGCGGAGGCATGGCGGTCCGCGACCGCACCTCCGCAAAAGCTGGTTGGCTGCGGAGCTCACTGGTTGGCTGCGGAGCTCATTTGTGCGGTAGGGCTAACATTACTTCCAGAATGCGGAAACCTACCTGGAAATTGGCCAGACGCTCGGATCCGCAATGGTAAAGTTGCTGGAATCGAATTTTTAAACCTTCCCAACCCCCCTGTTCGGACATATATTCTGAAACTAGATGGGGCACTACAGGGACCTGGGCGGGCGAAACGACGGTCTGAAAAACCTTTCCCGCCGGGCGGGGCGAGAACGCCTCGCATCGACTGTCATGCGGCCAACTGCTTGATTTCCGGAGAACAGAGAAGCGCCGAAAGGATCTCCACAACGATGCTGACGTGTCGACGGATCGGGCTGCCGGACGACACCCAGCCCCCCCTCGATGGAAAGGATGCCGGACGATGACAACGAAGCAATTGACGGAAGGGACACCCGAGACCGCCCACGCGGCTCCGTCTCCTGCCCCGATGGACCGTGACGCCTTGGTCTTGATCGCCGATGGCAATCCGGCCGAGCTGATCGAGATCCGGAACGTCGACTTGGTGGCCCTGTGCAAAAATGCGCCCGCGCAACGCTTGTATGCCTCGGCCGCGCAATCATTCGCCAACCGGCCGCCGGAACATTGCCAGAAAATCGCCCGCTCGACCCTGCGGGAACTATTGGGCCTGGGCGGACTTCGTACCGCCTTCTAGCTGGGCAAGGGATGGCTGCACGATTCGCCCAGGCGGATCCCTCGAGACGGGACTACTGATTGCGTCTCGATCGTTTCCGGTCCCAGGCGGCGTCGGCTGCGGCGCGGGTCAGCCCTTTGTACTGCCTCTGATGCAGCAAAGCATTCCATTCGGTTTCGGCGCCCTCGTCTCCTTGGGCCGACATCCAGGCCCGCAGCTTGCCTTTCAACCGATCGAGGACTGCCCGCTGCCCGGGCTCGTCCGCGATATTGTTCATCTCCAAGGGGTCGTGCCGGCAATCATACAATTCCCATTCGGGACGCACCCGGTATTTTTCCACCAGTCGCTGGGCGTCCAGGTCTCCCGCCGCGGCCTTTGCCTCCATCGACTGAAAAAAAACCGACTGGGTGCACCAGTTCGAAAAACGCTGTGCGTGGTTCAGGTTCCAGATCAAGCGATAACGTGGCCCGCGGACGGTGCGGATCCCATAGGCATCGCTGCCGTTAATAATGCCACGCGTCGTCATTTCCCCGTAGCTGTATTCCTTGTGCGTGTCGCGCTGGCCGAACAGCACCGGCAAAAAGCTTTCCCCGTCCAGCACTGGATCGGGTTGCCCTCCTGCCGCCTCGATAAAGCTCGGGGCGACGTCGACGTATTCGACCATCGCATCCGTCACCGATCCCGGCTGCACTTTCCCCGGCCAGCGGACGATCAGCGCCGATTGCAAGCCATTGCCGTAGCACGTCCACTTGGCAAACGGGAACACGTTGCCTTGTTCCGACACGACCATCACCAGCGTATTGTCGCGGAGCTGATGTCGATCGAGCAGCGCGAGAATCTGACCGACTTGCTGGTCGAAGTAGGTGATCTCGGCCAGATACCGGCTGAAATGCTCGCGGACCACGGGCGTATCGACGATGTAAGGTGGCAAACTGATCCGCTCCGGCGGGTACCGCGACGGATCGCCTCGATTCCACGGCGTGTGCGGCTCGTTGGAGCATGCGAACAGGCAAAATGGCGTCTCCGCCGCTTGGCTTTCCACGAACAACTGCTCGACCTTCTTCATATCGGGGTTGTTCTGCTTTCGCGAAGTTTCAAACGGAAAGACCGTCCGCGGACCGATGTGCTGTTTGCCCGACAAGGCCACACGGTAACCGAGCGGCTGCAGGTAATGGACGATGCTTTTGGTCCCCTGCTTGGCGAAGGTATGGTTGGGGTACGCGCCCGATTTGACGGGGTAAAGCCCCGTATAAATATTGTGCCGCGTGGGTGAGCACATCGGCGCCGCCTGGAAGCATTGCCGGAAACGCATCCCCTCGGTCGCAAACTGGTCGATGTGGGGCGTGTGCGCCTGGCCGCCATAGCAACCGAGATCACGAAAGGTCAGGTCATCGGCCATGATGTAGACCAGATTCGGCCGGGTGGCCGCCTCCAGCTCGGTTGCTCCCAGGACCATGCATCCCAGTAGCAAGGGGCCGCAAAGAATTCGATTCATCAGGACACGACCAGACGTCGCAGGGAGGAGGCGCCGCGCGGTTCCTCTGGCTGCCAGGGAATCAAGAAGCTCTTTCGCGCGTGCGTCTCGATCACTTCGCGGACGAAACGCCCTTCGTGGCAGCGACGTTGCACCAACCAGGGATCCTGCGGCGAGTAGCGAGACAGGCTTTGATTGATCACCCAGGCAAAGGGTTCGATCTCGGCCCGCCTCAAGTCCTCCTGTAATTTTGCCGCCTCGTGGACGGGCGTTGCCGCAGGCAAGGTCAACAGCAGGACCTGCGTGAACTGAGCGTCGCGGAGGCGAGGCAAAAGATCGACCACCGACTCGGGCATGGCTGCCGCCTGCCGCGTGACTTCCCGGTGGTAGGCGAGTGCCGCGTCGAGCAACAGGATCGTGTGGCCGGTCGGCGCGGTATCGAGCACGACGAATCGTTCGGTCCCTTCGGCAACCGCCCGTGCGAAAGCGCGAAAGACCGCGATCTCCTCGGTACAAGGGGAACGCAGGTCTTCCGCCAACAAGGCTCTCCCCGCCTCGTCAAGCTGCCCGCCGGCCGTCTCCAAGACCTCCGCCGTGTAAGCCTCCGTCTCCGCAACCGGATCGATCCGCCCGACCGTCAGCTG
>CAYNVI010000493.1:0-3974 GCA_964400585.1 uncultured Pirellulaceae bacterium
GTCCCCTGGCGGTTCCTGGCGGTTCGGTTCGTGTCCCCTGGCGGTTCCCGTTCCTGGCGGTTCGGTTCGTGTCCCCTGGCGGTTCGGTTCCTGGCGGTTCGGTTCGTGTCCCCTGGCGGTTCGTGTCCCCTGGCGGTTCGTGTTCCCAGGCGGTTGGCTACGGCGACGGGGCGCGTTTTTCGGCCTGGGCGCGAATCGCGCGTTTTGCCTCGGTGAGACGCGCGGGCCACTGAAAGCGGGGGGCCCCCGCCGGATCGTAGCCGGCCAAATGACCCCGTAAGCGTGTGGCCGGTTTGGTGTAGGTCAATTCGGTGTTGCCGAAGACCGACTGGCAGCAAGCGGCGAGCTCTGGATCGTACGCCTTCAGCTCTTCCCGCGTATCCACGTGGTTGTGGTCGTGATCGGGCGGGCGATTGTTGTTGAACCAGGACTGCACGCCTTCGGCAAAGTATTCGTGGTGATTCACCGATGCGTACTTGCCTTCCCAAAGTCCCGCCTCCATCGCCGCTTCATAAGCCTCCCGCAACCGACCGTCAAACGAAGGGTCGATACGGGCCAGACCACGCAAATGGATGTTGTGAGCAAACTCATGAATCAAGATGCATTCCGCCGCATACGGATCGCCCGGGTAACCGAGCAGATTCTCTTCGCCACAACTGCAATAGGGGTCCGTGGCCGAACCGCCGGTGCCCCGCGCCCGGGCGTCCCAGTAATCCTGCGGGCGAAAATGTGCGAACTCGGGTAGGTCGGTGGTGAATTCGTGATCCGCCAGGATCAGCAGCCTCGACCCGCTGGCAACCATGGCTCGCTTGATGTCGGGACGGCGGGCCAGCATCCGATCGACGAGGAACGCGGCCTCTTTCAGGGCGTAATCATTGACCGCTGCCGAAGCGAGGATCGGGTAGCCGTGTGCGTCCACGTACTTTTGGTAATGTTCGGGGGCTTGAAGATGCTCGGGCGGTTCCGTCACGGGGTAGTCGTCAGCGGGGGTTGGCGGCTGCTCCGCGAATCCAGGCGAACTCCCCGCGAAGATCAACCAAACGAACCCTGCGAGCGCCCCGCTAAGCGAGCGCTTCGGAGGTGGCGGAGCCGGACAAGCCAACATGGACGAGGTTCCTAACCGTTACGAAGGGGAGGGGGCGCGGCGGGGAGATTCCCCGCTTGCGTTTCGAGGGCTGGAAGTCCCCTCAGTATACCGCGACCGCGTCCCCTGCGAACGCGGCCAGCCAGTGCAACCGCCACCGGCCGCCGCGCGGAGCGCAAAGAGTCGCCGGCTATCGTCTCCTGGCAGCGAGATCGGTGTCGTCGGGCAGGAAGCGATGCCGATTGTAAGGAGGAGGACGACGCCGAAAACGAGCGAGGGGCGACAGTCCGTGGTTCGTGTCACGAGGCGAACGGCAGGAGGTCGAAGAGCGACCATAGCGAGCGGGAACAGGTCCGGCTCACTCCGGCCCCTACGTAGGAATGCTCGATGAGAATGACGCAGCTTCGTTGGACCTTGGCGGTGACGGTCTGTCTGGGCAGCGTGGCACCGGTCTCCGCGCACGATCGCTTCCGCGGTCGCGCTGACAAGCACGCACCGGCTTCTTTGATGGGGGACCACCTGCACGACGCCGGCGAATGGATGGTCGAGTATAAGTACATGAATATGTACATGGACGACAACCGGATCGGCACGCAGACCGTCAGCGATGCGGACGCGATTGCCTTCGGGGCGACCAGTTCGCCGATCACCAATCGCGGGGCGACGCCGACAGCGATGACCATGGAAATGCACATGATGCATTTGATGTACGGCTACTCGGACGACGTGACCCTCTACGCGATGTTGATGCTGCCCAGCCTGACGATGGATCATCTCCGAGGGCCGGGGAACATGGCGGGACCCGGGACGCCCTTCACCACTCATAACAGCGGCTTCGGCGACACCACGATCGGGGCGCTGCTGCGGCTCTATTCCGATACCGATGATGATCTGATCCTCAACTTGGGCGGCTCGGTCCCGACCGGCGACATCTACCGCACGTCGAGGATTCCGACCGCCGGGGCGATGGACCAGCCATTGCCCTATCCGATGCGGCTCGGTTCGGGAACTTTCAACGCGCGGCCCGGTGTCACCTGGAAACGCTACTTCGAAGCGGGATCGCTGGGGGTCCAATTCCAGACCGATCTGCCGATCGGTCGCAACTATCGCGGCTACTCGGTCAGCGACGAATTCCGCCTGAATACCTGGTATAGCCATTTGCTGACCGACAACCTGTCCACCTCGCTACGTCTGGAGAACCTCTGGCGCACCGATTTTGGCGGTGCTGACCCCATGACCCCCGATAACGTGATCAGCACCAACGTGGAAGGATTCCGCGGCGGGTACTCACTGAATCTGGGAATCGGATTCGCCGCCTTGGCGAACGGCCATCTGTTCAACGTCGAATTCGTTCCGAACCTCCATCAGGACCTGAATGGGGTCCAGTTGGAGACCGACTGGTCGCTCGCCGCCAGCTGGTCCAAAGGTTTTTGAGCGGCGACGCAGCGATGCTCGTGGTACCGCAGCGAAAGCTGAGCACGAGCCATCAAGGACGAGCCGCTGACTCGTTGAGCAGGCACGCCAGGTTGCGTGCTTCGCACCACGCATGGGCGATTGTAACGCCTCGAAATGACCCGCTTTGGCGGCCGGAAGGAGTTCAGGTCATCCCCCTGTGCGGGGTTTCCGATAAGTCAAAGGAAGTTTGCTTGCTCCAGCTTGGGTGATTCTATGCATCTCGAACGAATCTGCGTCCTTCCCATCGGGGCGATACTGACCGGCCTATTCGCCGCTTCGGCAATGGCTCAGGGGGCCGTGTCGCCACACGGTTCGGCAACGGTGGTCGTGCGGGAGGTGGGAGCGGTGCCGGTTCAAGAGTCTCCGGCCCCGCGCACGTTCAGCGGGGATGTCGCAGCGGATTTGCCGGCAAGTATCACCCAGCCCAGCGGAGTCCTGACACTGGCGCCCGCGGGAATTCAGACCTTGCCTGCACGACCCGCAACGGGCCGGGGGTGCAATGCCTGCCCCGGCGTTCGTTGTCGAGGGCCGATCTACCCCAGTTGCTCGCCTCGGATTTACTACGGCACCGATCCGGGCGACGACGATCCGATTCTCTCGCTGTCTCCTCAGATCCATCACGGCAAACCCCAGCCCTGGTACACCGCCGCCTTCAACCTGGTTCTCCGCAAGCAGGCGGTAACCGAAGCCATCAAATAGACGTCAGTGGCCAACTGAGAGCGGCCCAAGCGGCTACGGATAAGCCGAGTCGATCACAAGCGTTCAATGGATTGAACCATGTTGCGAAAAATCCAGAAGATTGCCGGCGGCGTCCTGCTTGGGACGGTCGCCGGGGTCTGTGCCGCACAACCGCCGGCGGCGGGCGCATCCGGGGCCGACACCAATCGAGAGCAGACGCCGGCGAATGCCGTTCCTGCCGACCTGCTGCACCGCGTGGGCAAAGATTTCACGCCGCCGCCTGCCGTGCCGCCGGTCCCCCAATCCTTGACCGAAGCGATGGTGACGTCGGGTGAGGCGCCCCTGACGATCGAGGCAATCGAAGCGTTCGCCTGTCGTCGCAACCCGACGTTGACTCAGGCTCAAGCACAGATCCAAGGGGAGTTGGGAAAAGCGATCCAAGCGGGTCTGATCCCCAACCCCAAGTTGCATTATGTCGGCGAGCAGTGGGGCATCGAGGGGACGGCTGGCGAGTGGCAGGGATTCGAATTTTCGCAGCGATTGGTCACTGGGAAAAAGCTACAACTCAGCCGGGCCAAGTTCTTGCAGACCACGCGGGCTACGCAGTGGCGAGCGTTGGAGCAGGAGTACCAAGTACTCAACGATGTGCGGATCAGCTTTTGGATGACGCTTGGCCAGCAGCGGTTGGTCGCGATCCACCATGAAATTCTGAAGAATGCTGAAGACGGGGTCGTGACGGCGCAAGAACTATACAACG
>CAYNVI010000494.1:0-1845 GCA_964400585.1 uncultured Pirellulaceae bacterium
CACCCGCCGATCATCCTACCGCCCTGTCCACCCAAGTCAACCAATTTTTCCAGCGCCCTCTTCAGAGGCAGAGGTTCATGTCCTCTTTCCCTCTCTTTCCCTCTTTCCCTCTTCAGAGGCGGAGGTTCATGTCCCCTTTTCTTTCCTCTTCAGAGGCGGAGGTTCATGTCCCCTTTCCTTCCCTCTTCAGAGGCGGAGGTTCATGTCCCCTTTCCTTCGTCCCCTTTCCTTCCTGTCCCCTTTCCTTCCGTCCCCTCTCCTTCCTTTCCCTTTTCCCGCTTCAGGCTGAACTCGGCGACTTCTATCTACCGATCCACAAACGGTAGAAAGTCGCCGAGCAAGCGAACGCCAGAAACTCTGGCGAACAGGACCCTGCCTTGCCGCGCGTGCCGC
Source organism: uncultured Pirellulaceae bacterium (assembly GCA_964400585.1). Lineage (GTDB taxonomy): Bacteria > Planctomycetota > Planctomycetia > Pirellulales > Pirellulaceae > CAYNVI01. The sequence continues at coordinate 394 of CAYNVI010000494.1, forward strand.
TGATCGGCGAGTCGGCTTACCCCGCTTACGTTAACGGTAGGCCGACACGGATTTTCTCTGTGCGAAAGCCGCGGGCGTCTGGCACAAGGATAACTTTCTCGAAAGCACAATTGATGAGTCCCACCTCCTTCCTCCCTCAGGGCGTCATTCCGGCCTGCCTGATGCCATTCGACGCCCAATTGGAGATCGACGAACCTGCCTATCGCCGTCACCTCGGCGACCTTGCCCGCGTCGAAGGAATTTCGGCGATCACCGTCAACGGCCATGCCGCCGAAGTGCACGCGCTCTCCTTCGCCGAACAACAGCGGAGTATCGAAATCGCCCGAGAGGAAGTCCCCGAAAGATTGCCCTTGGTGGTGGGGATTCATACCGGAGATTCCCGGCGAGCACGTCGTCTCGCCACCATGGCGGCGACGGCAGGGGCGGATGCCTTGCTGGCCTTTCCTTCGGAGGTGCTGGCGATGGGAGGTCAACAGCGGCCCGAATGTGCCCGTGCCCACATCGGGGCGATTGCGGAGGCTACCGATCTGCCGTTGATCTTGTTTCAGTATCCGATGGGCACGGGACTGGGGTACCCGCTGGAAACGCTGCTTGGACTCTGCACCGAATTTCCCACGATCCGGGCCATCAAAGATTGGTGCGGCGACCCGCATCTGCACGAGCGACACATTCGCGAACTGCACGCCCTCGACCGACGCGTCAACGTACTCTCGACGCACAGCATGTGGCTGCTAAGTTCGTTGGTGCTGGGGTGCGACGGTTTACTCTCGGGCGCCGGCAGCGTGATCGCCGATCTCCAGGTTGCCCTCTTCGAAGCCCTGCAACGGGAGGATTGGCCAGCGGCCCACGCAATCCATGACCGCATCTACCCAACCGTTCGCGCCTTTTACACCGATCCTCTGCTCGATATGCACAATCGGATGAAGGAGGCACTCGTCCTTCTTGGTCGGCTCGAGACCGCCCACGTCCGCCCCCCGCTGCAGAAACTGGAGCCGCCCGAAATCGCGCGAATCGAAGCGTTGTTGGCCGCAGCCGGCATCCCCTGCGGTTAAGCCGTAAGTGATTCACCCGGAGCACCTGCCGGCCGCATGAAGCGGGCGGTTCAGGAACGGTTCCGGGGCGAGCTAGCGGAGTCCCGAATGTGGTTGCGGGGGCAAGCATTCCACCAGTACACGGAGCGGGGCAGGCCACAAGCCTTCCGGCAAAGCAGAGCTCCACCAGCCTCCCCGTCCTCGGTAAGTTTCGAGGCTCTGAGATCCCTCGTCCACAGACAGGACCAACAAACAGGGTCCAAGCATTCTTGTTCGCTTTCTACTGGGAATAGGTTCATGTCCCCTTTCCGTGGCCTTTCCGGGGTCCAAGCATTCTTGTTCGCTCTCTACTAGGAATAGGTTCATGTCCCCTTTCCGTGTTCGCTCTCTACTGGGAATAGGTTCATGTCCCCTTTCCGCT
>CAYNVI010000494.1:1945-3962 GCA_964400585.1 uncultured Pirellulaceae bacterium
GTCCCCTTTCCGTGTTCGCTCTCTACTGGGAATAGGTTCATGTCCCCTTTCCGCTTCTTTCCGCTTTCCGTGCGGTACTCTCCGTACAAAGACGAGCACTTCAAGTTATTTGCGCGCAGCCCCTCATTGAAACTGGAAGGAATAAATTTTCGCATCCGTCAACTCGAACACGATCCGCACCGGTCTGCCTGCTAGGTTTTCGACGTTTTTCCCTTTGTGCCACTCGATTCTCCGGCCAATCGAATCACCCTCGAGCGGCTGGCAATCTTGCAGAGTGAACCCGGGAATCGGCTGGCCGCCGGCGTCCTGGATCGCAACGCGCACCCTTCCGCCTTCCCGCGTTTGGTAGTTCACTTCAAGTTGGCTACCGTCGAAAGTCAGCGGCCGGGTCACCAGGCGACCGTTATCGGCATCGGCGGTTGCAGCCACAAATCCGTCGACGCGAAAAGTAAATCGCCTGACGCGGCTGTCGGCACCGGTGTAGTAAGCTTCGGTGGCATAGACCGACAGCTCATCTTTCTGATCCGGCAGCTGAACCATCCCCCAGGTCATGTAGTTACTGCGGTTGCCGCGGCGATCTTTCGGTGCATCTTCGGGAATCACCGGCTGCGACCAGCGATAAAAATGCCGCCCGTCTCGGCTACTCATCAACACCGGCTCAACACGCGCACCCTGCCGAGGCAGAAAACGGGTCGGAAAACCAATCAGCAGATGCGGAGCGCGGAAGTAACGCTGGATTGCGTTGGTGTAAAGGTGTTCCTGACGATCGTCTGTATAGCGCAGGCCGACAGGCTCGGTCCAATTCAGAAAATCTTCGGAAGTACAAACCATGATGTCGCGAACGCCGTTATTGAACCAGCGATGATATTCGCGATACACCCCATCGACCGGATCATAGAAAGCAAGGTTCTGGGAATCGAACGCTCCTTTGGTGATCACCGGTTCCTCACGCATGAGTTTCCAATGGATTCCATCAGCAGACTGAAACGCAAGCAGACCATGCGGTGACGAACGATCGCCTCCGCCGAGTGCGCGGCCGCGACCAAGCGCCTTGTAGCGAGCGTCGGGCGGACAGTCCGGATGCGTATCTTTAAACGGCGTGAAATTATGGGTTCCCGCTCCATCCCAGACGATGTTGTTGGCTTTTGAACCATTGAATTCGAACAGCCCTAACTGCGGCTTGATCCAGTGGACGCCATCTTTACTTTCGGCATAGCAGGTCACTTCCCGGTGGGCCGCTTTTTTCTGATCGGTGTCCCAGTGCGAACCGCGATAATACATTCGATAGCGATCACCGTCCTGGAAAATCGTGTAGTAAGCTGACGTGTTGCCTTCCCACGGCTCGCCGGTCACCAGAACGACTTGCTGTGGCTCTGGCTGTTGCACTTCCAGCCGTACACCATCGAGCGAATCGACTAGCTGGCGATCGACAAACAACTCCCGACGCGATCCGATATCTTTCGCGTCCTGTGCGGAAGGTTTCTCGGCAACGGCGACGCTTGCTATCACAAGCAGCGGACCCATCAAAGCAACTCGCTGTAATCGCATCAAACAACCTTTCGTCGAGAAAATTCATTGGGTGATTTCAATCCGAAACAGCTCACGCCGCACGGGGACATGAATCTTTACCAAGGCATCGGCTACCATCAAAATCGGACACAGCATGGGGCCAATGACGAGGCGACAGGGGCGCTTTGCCGAAGTTGCTCGCGTTTCCAGCGATCCAGCAGATTCGTGCCGGACAGACCTAGACGTTCAACGACCGACTTCGCCGTGTGACCGTCCCGAAGCATCTGCACGGCATCCGCTTTGAACTGATCCGTGAACTTGCGTCGTGACTTGCTGGTGTCTTTGAGTGGCTTCTCGCTCATCGTGGCGTTCTCCTTGACCGGCCATGCTAAGCCCCAGGCGCGGCCGGCATGCCGGTCACCACCTCAGCCGCGGGCGGAGACCTTCGCACGAGATCCCCAAGAAGGGACCATGGGGAATGAACCAACCACTGATGCGGTTCCCAAGG
>CAYNVI010000495.1:0-3943 GCA_964400585.1 uncultured Pirellulaceae bacterium
ACGATCAATCCACACCCCAGGCAACGCGCTGTGGCATTTCCTCGGACGGCGATCCAGGGGGCTGGCTAGAAACATCGCGCGTCGAGACCCGTGCCGCTCGAGACCCGTGCCGCTCGAGACCCGTGCCGCTCAAGGGCCGCGATGGTCAAGGGCAGGGCGGGGCAATGTGCCATTTCGACACGCTCGACGCGGTCTTTCCCAAGATTGCAACGGCTGTGCCAAAAATGGGCCGCGGGACCGCAGGAGCGAGGGCCGCGCGAGCGAGGGGCAGGCGCCCACCCGCTCATGAAAAGTGGCGCTGTCCAGCTAGCCCTGCGCCAGGTGCTCGTCGGACTGGGTGGGCGCTTCCAGCCGGTTCATATGGATCTCGCCGACATCGATCTCGGCGGTCTCCGCGTAGACCCCGACCAACCCGCGCGCGAAGGTTTGATCGGCCAGCGAGAGGAGGACGCGTCCGTCGATAGAAAATTCCAGGTAGCTGCCGAAGGCGATCAGCTGCACGTCGGCCGAGCCGGGTTGATTCGAATACCAGAAGCCCGCCTGCAAGGTTTGGAACTGCATCATCTGTTCGCGACTGCCCCGCGCTCCGCTGCCCCAGGCCCGCAACTGGGCGACCCCTTTGATCAGATCGAGCGACAGGTAGTAGCCGTCGTGCGATTCGGGATCGATGCGAAAGACGATCCCACATTTGCCGATCCCGGAAAGCCGCATCTGAGCGCGAAAGCGAAACGAATCGAGTTCACGGTCGAACACGAATGCCTGAAAGCCCGCTTCGCAGCTCAACCGCATCGCTTCGTTCCCGACGCGACAATATTCGGTTTCGTCGTTGGCCTTCAAGGTCTTCATGCAGCGGGTGTCGATCGTCTCGCGGACCCGCTCTTCGAAGCCTTCGAAGGTTTCCACGCGCAGTTGCCCATTGGCCGCGCGTCGCAGGCGTTTGGGAGGAGGCAACAGGTTGTTGACGGTCCGGTCGTGCACATCGGCACTGAAAAAGTTCCACAGCAGGATCCCTTGTTCATCCCGGCAGATGCGGCCGGCGTAATTGCCTTTGGCCAGCAACACATTGTCGTAATAACTTCGCCAGGGCTTGCCGAGTTCATCCGTGTGCCAATAGCGGATTTTGGCATCTTCCCGGAGACTGCCGATCAGGTAGTACTCGCCGTCCAGCTTCAACAGGTTGGGGACTTCGATATCGTCATACAGTCCGGGATGGTGCAGGGCAGGGCGGGGTTCGAAGATATGCGGTGCGGTTTCTTCCATCACCGCGACGCAGCCGCGGCGAACCGGCGGGCCCCACTTGACCCGTCCAGAGGCAAGCAACCAGCCTCGCTCGTTTTCGCGATAGTAGAAGGGATCGCGGAAGCTGACCCAGTTGCGTGAATCTTCCAAGGAAGACTCGTAAAACTGCGGATCGGGCTCCAGCGGGAAACAGCTTTCTGCATCCTCGGCGGCCTGCAAGCAGGAAGAGACCGTCTCCTGGCTCCGGCGTTTGGCCTCCTGCACCCGTTCCGGATCGGTGCGGCCGCGGCGGTCCTCCCAATGGACGGGCGTCTTCGTCCAGTGGAACAGGTCGTCGCTGACCGCCATCCCCAGCCGTTGTTTCAAGCCTCGATCGCGACGGGACAAGCCGGTGTAAAACATCCGCCAGCGGCCCGCCTGGTGCGGATCGGGGCTGACGTGCATCGTCCATAGCATCAGGTCATCCCAACTGCCGGGATGCCCGATAAAGATCGCGTTGGCGACGCGTCGCCAGTTGACGGCATTCTCGCTGACGGCGTGCGCGATGAAGTCATGATTGGGCAGCACCAAATGGAACAGGTGATACAGTCCCTCGTGGTAGATCACGTCGACATCGCCGAGCGTCTTCCGGCTTTCCGCCGACTCGGCAAACATAAAAAGCAGGTTCTCCTGAAAACAATCCAAGCGAGCGCGAGACGCGCGGTCACCGGCCCCGGGCGGCCGCGGTCAAGCGTTTCCTGACAAATAGTCGATCCGGCGCTGGACCTCCCCGCGCGGCTTCCGCGGAAATCCAAATTCCAAGCGGTCGGGGTCGAGCGTCCACGCGTGCTCCGGATGGTCGTGGAAGAAGACCGCGATGTTGAGGATCTTTAACGCTTCGGCGGGCGAACCGGCGGCGGCGACGGCCGCGTAGAGGGCCGGACGCGGGTCGCGTCCGGTCGCCAAGGCGAGGAACTGCGCGGCACGGGCCTGCACCAAGGCGTGCGGATCTTCCAACAAGGCGGCCGCTTGCGGCGCCAGCGCGGCAGCTTCTTCCCCCCAGCAGGATGCCGCCACCAGGGCCCAATGCCGCTGCAAGTAATCATCGGATCGCAGGGCGGACAACACGCGGTCTTGGGCGGCCGCAAAGGGTTCCAGGCTCAGGTCGACCGTCTCGATCAAGCGGGCTGCTCGCTGGCGGTGCCTCTGACCGAAGGCGACCGGCGCATCGAGGGCATGTTCGACGAGATGGGTTTCGGTGAAGAAACTGAGGTCGGGCATCCTTTTCAAGCGGGTTTGCAGTCGCTGCCGCAGCTGCCGCAACCGCCCGGCGTGCTTCGCTTCGGCCGCCAGGTTGTGGACTTCATGCGGATCGGCCTCGAGGTCGTAGAGTGCTTCGACCTCTTTGGGCTGGAAGAATTGCTGCTGGACCGGATCGAGCTTGCCCGCCTGGAACAGCCTGCGCCATTGCTGGAAGGCGAGCATCCGGTAGCGGTAATTATTCTGCAACCCGTCGAACAGGAACGCTTCGTAGTTCCGCATGTACTTCCAACGCCCCACCCGCAATGTCCGCACCAGGTCGTATTTCTCATCGAAGCGGTCGGCGTAGCCCAAGGCTTCCTGGCGGCCGGCGAGTTGCTGGGGCGAGATCTGCGGCCCGAGGAAGGGTTCGCCATCGACGCCGGCGGGGACGTCGATTCCCGCCAGTTCCAGGACGGTCGGTCCGAAGTCGACGAATTCGACAAAGCCCTGCGTGCGGCTCCCCCGCGGCAAGCTCACCCGATCCCGAAACTTCTCGGGCACCCGCACCACCAAAGGAACGTGCAATCCCGATTCGTACGTGTAGCCTTTGCTCCGCGGCAGCACTCCGCCATGATCGCCGAAGTAGAAGACAAACGTGTTCTCCAGCTCGCCGGCTTCGCGGAGTTGTTCCAGCATCCCCCCGACCGCTTCATCGATCAGCTGGATGCGATCGTGGTAGCGTGCCCGTGTGTAGCGAAACGTCGGCGTGTCGGGGTGGTAGGGAGCCAGGGGGACAGCGGCCGACGCCGTTCGATTCGCCTGCTTCTCCATTTGCTGCTGGTTGAAGTGGAGACTGCTCTCGTGCGACAGCGTGAACGTTTGGACGTGAAAGAAGGGGGTCTGGGGGTCGGGCCGTTTCCGCCAGGAGGCCCGCCGGGAAGATTCATTCCAAACGTCTCCGGTCTTTGCGGCGTTGTAGTCTTCCTTGCTGTTGTTGGTCGTGTAGTAGCCGGCTGACCGGAGGTACGCCGGAAACATCTGCACGCCTGCCGGGAGCTGCGCTCGCTTCAGCTTGCGATGGAACTGGGTGCCGATCCGCGGCCCGTAGCAGCTGGTGATCAGGGTCGTCCGCGCGACCGAGCAGACCGGTGAATTCGAAAAAGCCCTTTCGAACACGATCCCCTCGGCCGCCATCTCCGCCAGATGCGGGGTCGGGGCCCCCGCCGGATCGAATAGCTCCAGGTAGTGTTTGGAGTTGTCCTCCGACATAATCCAGAGGAAATTGGGACGATCGGCGGCGTGCGCCGCGAGGGCGGGGAGCCAGGCGGCGAGCAGCAGCCCGGCGTGGCGGGCGAGCCGCGGCAACCGCGATAGGGAAGCATGCATCGGGGGGATCGGGGGTTCGAAGCCAGGGGGCCCGAGACGTCCTGCCTGGTCAGGGGCCGACGTCCCAGCGGGATCATTTGTTCACAGGACTATAGTC
>CAYNVI010000496.1:0-3925 GCA_964400585.1 uncultured Pirellulaceae bacterium
CGCTCCGCAACCCGCAGTGGTCGACCCGGCTCCCCGCTCACTGGCATCGGAACCGGCCGTCGCCTCCTCCATTGTTTCGCGACGTGAATCGGTTCGCCCAGGGGGCGAGGCCCCGAAACCGACGAATTCCAAAGAAATTCCGGCTTCGCGTCGACCACGGTGGGAGGGCGGCCGCCGGCCGCTGCCTACAAAAAAAGCCACCCGACCCACCAGACCGGGCAGCTTCCTGTGATGGATATTCTGCCGTCCCCGGCCGGTCGCCGGTTCCCAGCAGAGGGCACAAGCGGGCTTAACGGCCGCTGGGGGCCGCCGCGGACCGCCGCGCGGTCCGGCTGGTGCCGGCGAGGAAATTGTCGATCTGGGCGGCCTCTTTGAGATCGTCGAACTTGGTCGCCATCGCCAACCGCTGCTTGCGTTCGGTCAGGTCGCGGACCAGTTCCTCCTTGACCGCGTCAAAATCGTTCACGACCGGTTCGGTGTAACCTTGCAGACGCAGGATCACGTAACGGTCTCCGCTGACAATGATGCCGCTCAGTTCGCCCGGCTCCAGCTTGAAAGCCTCTTCTTCGATCACATCCTGACCGCCGTAGCGGGCCACCGGCGGGACGCGTCCCATGTTGCTTTGCGAAACCGGTTCGATCGAATACTGCGAGGCGAGCTCGCCAAAGAACTTTTCGGTCGGGTTCCCGCGGGCCATGTCCCAAACTTTCTGGGCGGTCCGCTGGTCACCCAAGACGATCGCCAACACTTCGGCCCGCGGCCCGAAATTCGATGCAAATCCGCGGCGGAGATCTTCGTCGCTGACTTCGATGGTCCCTGCGACCAGCTGCTTCAAGGCTACGCTCGGCCAGACAGCATCGCGGACGTACAACTCGATCGCTTTGTCGTCCGGTTCCTCGATCACCGATTTCAACCAGCCTTCGACATCGGGCTCCCCCGCCTTGTCGACGTAGCCAAAGGAAACCGCCGCCCGGGAGACTTCGGCGTCGATGTCCTCCTGCGTGACTTGCAGGCGCGCCTTCCGGAGCGCCTGGACCAGCAGTTTGCGATTGATTTCGCCATCCAGGACCGTTTTGCCGTGACGTTCCAGGCAGCGTTCGGCGACTTTCGCGACGGTCATCTTCTGACCGTTGATGATCGCGGCCACGCCGGGATACTGCTGTTCCTGTTCCGGATTGCCCAAGACCTTCACGACGTTGGCTTGACGCTGCAGCTGCGTGAACAGCTTGGTCGCGGTCACGCGGACTTTTTCATCACGGATCGAATCGGTGATCTGTTGCCGCACCATCGGCAGCGTTTGGGCGTTGGGAGGGGTGGCGGGCAACTTCCGTTCGACGCGCAAGAAGATCCACATGTCGCCCAGCGGCATCACCTCGGAGATCGCCTTCTCTTCCAGCGCGAAGACCGTTTCTTCCAGTTGGGGATCGCTGGTGTAGCGACGGATCGGCGGAATCAATCCGCGGACGCTGGCGCTTTGCTCATCTTCGCTGTACTTCTTCGCCAATTCACCGAACTGCTCGGGATCGGCCACGGCTCGCTCGTGCAGTTGATCGGCCGCCGAACGGTCGGAGGTCATGATCATCCGGCATTTGATCGCTTCACCAAACTGGCTCATGAACGCCTTGTTGACCTCCTCCGGCGTGACCTCCACCTCCGCGGCCACCAGTTTGCGGAGCGACAACATCGGCCAGACGATTTCTTCGCTGTACTGCTGGGCCGAAATATCGCGTTCGTCGCGCAGCAACTGCAGGTAGGCGTCGGTCGACAAACCGAATTTTTTGGCGATATGAATGATCTCTTCCCGGACCGCTTCGCCGTCGACCTGGATGCCTTTTTGTTCGCAGGCCTGGATGATCAGGTGACGGTTGATCATCTCATCGAGCACCTCCTCGCCGTGGCGGAGTACCGCCTGCTCGGCGAGGAACTGCCGGGTGATCGGCTCGGCGTTGACCACCGCGACAATCGCTTTCTCGTCCGCGCCGTTGCCGGCCGCCGCCGCCGGGGGCGTGCCAGTCAGCGGTAACGCCGCGGACACGGCAAAAACCAATCTCAGCGTCGCGGCATGCATGCCTGAACGTGTCATCGCGGTTCCTCCTTCAACCGTGGGATAGCTTGTTCGCCGGGGCCCTTCCTCGACCCCCGTTGTCTCGAGACAAGAGCGGAGATTAGAAATTTTCCGGGAATGACTCAAGATCATTCCCGGAAAAGCCGACCGCTTCCCGCGGCCCCCTCCTCAAACCGCCGGACGGTCGCCCGCGAATCCGATCTGGACGCCCCCGCAACCGTCCTCTAACGTCACCGCCGGTGGGCCGACGACGAGCTCGACCATGCCGCCGCCCTGGCGTCGGCAGCGTCTATCCCCAATTATCAGGCCATCGGCTACGGAGAGCTGGAATGAACGTCAACGTAAACTTCTTTTCCTGGATTCGCGACGGCGTCAAGCAGTCGGTCCTGCTGGGCGTCAGCGACGCGATCGAAACGCTCGGGACTCCCGAAGATGACGATCAACTCCATCCCGGAGTCGCCGCGTTGCTCCGCGAAGAAACCCCGAAAAAGGGGACCAAACGCGTGGCCTCGAACAACAGCCGCGGCCGCAAGCGACTGGGAAAATCGCTGAAAGATATCGAGGGCACCGATGCCGACGCGAACAAGGCGAACAAGGCGAACAGCTAAGCGATCAGCGGGCAGGGCCACTCGGCCGTCCGCCTCAAGCGACGGTGTGCGGCAGGCGGACCGCCACGGTCGTCCCTTCGCCGGCGACCGATTCGATCTGCGCCGTCCCCCCGACCCGCCGGGCGCGGGCGTTCATCGAGCGGACGCCAAAATGGTTGGGCGGGATCCGCGCGGGGTCAAACCCTCGCCCGTTGTCGCGGATCTCTAACAGCCAGCGATCGTCGCCCGCCGCGGCCCGCACGTGGATCTCGGAGGCTTGCCCATGGCGGACCGCATTGCGGAGCGCTTCCTGAGCGATCCGATACGCGGTTTGGGCGATGACCGGAGGAACCTCCCGGGTCGCCTCGTCCAACGCCCATTCGACCCGCGGGGCAGCGGGGCGGGTTCCTGCCGCGCTCCCGGCAGCTTGAGGAAGCCCATGGGCGATGTAATGGGCCAGCGCTTGATGCCAATCCCCCTCCGCCAGCTCGGGAGGGTGGACGTCGACCAACAAGCGACGCCCTTCGTCCATCGCCGACGCCAACTCATCCACCAGTTGGGTCAGCTCCTGACGCCACGTCGCCTCCTCCGCGGTCGCGGCAAGCCGCTCGGCGTGCATCCGGGCAGCAAACAGCAGCGGCAACAAACCGTCATGCAATTCCGAGGCAAACTGCTGACGCTCCGCTTCGATCCAGTGCTCCTCGGAGCCTTCCTTCGGCGAAGGAGCCCCGGACCCGGCATTCACCCGAACCAGCCTTTCTTATCGAAGCTGGCGAGCGCTTTCTCTTCGTCGGCCTGAATGTCAAAGATCTTCTTCAGGTTGGTGATCCGAAAGACCTCTAAAACGTTGGGCGAGACGTCACAGAACTTCAGTGCGATCCCCTGCGACTTGCAGTTCTTGTGCAGCTGCACCAGCTTGGTGATCATCGCCGACGACATGAAGGACACGCCGCGAAAGTTCAGCAACAGCTTCTTGTGCTCCGCCTCGGGGATTGCATTTTGAAGCTCCTTGCCCACCTGCTCGATCCTTTGGCTGTCAAGAATCTTCCCATCGGTAAAGTAAACGACGAGAATCTGATCCTTTACTTCTTTCCTGGTAGCCGACATGGAGCGAACTCGCGAATAGGCCGACCTGAGGCAGCAACGGCTGGTCGGTCAGGCAGGGGCGTCAGTGAACTCGAGGCCTTAGGATACCACCGCCATTCTCCCCCCGCAATTCGGCCCCGCCGGCTGCCGAGGGGGGCATCGCGCGGGGCATCGCTTGTCGTGCCTC
>CAYNVI010000497.1:0-3922 GCA_964400585.1 uncultured Pirellulaceae bacterium
GGCCGCAAAATCGGCGCCCTGGGCCAGCGTCGGCCCTCGCGTTTCGCCTTGCCACCGCGCTAACATCGATTCCACCAAGCCTTCGCCCACCGCGAACAGCACAACCCCGTCACGCACGCAAAACTCGATGTCCGCCCGGTTGGCCGTCGGCGGGGCGTAGCGGTCGATCGCAATCCCATCGAACGCCGCTTCGCGATAGACATAGCGTCCCTCCAACAAGCGATCTCCCAAACGTTCCAGCAACTGTTCGGCAACCGCCGCCTGCCCGCCCGCATCGATCACCCCCATCAGCCCAAACGCGTTCTCGGACCGTCGGCGGCGCCGCAGCCGACGGCGGATCGCCTCGGGCGACTCGTCCTGCGATTCCGCCTGCCCGCCTGCTTCGTCTACCGCGTCCCCGGAAGCATCCAGCGGGACCACCGCGATCGCGACTTCACCTTGCGGGATCGAGAGCAATTCATCCAGCGAAACCCCCACTTGCCCTCGCAAACGCTCAAAAAGCTCAGCGCCGATGCCGTAAGCCTCCTCGACCAGCGGACGCACAGCGGGATCGGCAAGCATCCGGCCCACCGAACTCTCGCCGACCAAGGCTTGGAATTCTTCGGCATCCTCCAGGCGGGCGTACACCAGGGCGTCGCCGGGGAACAGTTGCGAGGCCCCGGGACGACGCGGCGTCTCGGCCGCGACCGCCCCCGCTGAGCACAAGGTGCAAACGATTCCCGAAAACAGCAGGAGGGGGAATTTCATGGGAGCCGGGGGGTCAGAGGAAAGCAGAAGAGCCTAGGGTGACGGGGTCGCCGCGGTCATCCCGGTTGTAATAAGCGGAACGTCAAACGATTCGTCCCCGTCATCAATATCTTGGCGCTCCGCCTCGAAATCTTTCGAAACAAGAGAGACGCCAGCTTGTTAAGATACAAGGCGAAAACCGTGTTCACCAGCCGGCAGGAGGGCAACCGTCCCCCCCCTGTCTGGCATCCCGACTGGAGAGATCAGCATGAGCTTATGGATTCGACTGCTGGCAGTAGGCGTCATGATGGCCGCTGGCTCGACAGCAATCGCCCAACGAGCGGATCAAGAGGCAGGCGCCGCCTTCGGGACGGGAGGCTCGGCTGACGATACGCTGACCAACCCCGATGAGGTTTTTGAGATCGAACGCGGCGACACGATCGGCGCCTCGTCGGCGGGCGTCCGCGGGTTCAGCAACCTGGGCGGGGAGGACTCCTCGCCGGCCACCGCACGGGGTGGCCTCGGCGGAGCTTTTGGAGGAGGACTCGGCGGCCTGGGCGGGCTGTTCGGCGGCGGCAGTCCGTTCAATCGATCCCAGCAACAACAGCAACCGGAAAAGCAGGTCCGGACGCGTCTGCGGGCAGCGATCGACGTCGCGCGTCCGCCCGCCCGCCGGATCGAGTCGAAGATCGAATCGCGATGGAGCAGTCTCCCCTCGCAGCCTCGGTTCCGTGATGTCGAGATCGAAATGGCAGGCCGGACCGCGATCTTGAACGGCGAGGTCGCCAACCAGGAAGACCGCCGGATCGCAGAATTGCTGCTGCGCCTGGAACCAGGCGTCAGCAAGATCGAAAATCAGCTCTCCGTGGCCGGCTCGGACGAAGCTCCCACCCTGATCCCGCCGCCCGCCGCCGATCCGATCGATTCCGCCGCCGGCAACGCAGGCTTCTCTCGTGACGCCCAGTGAGCCTCGGCCTTACCTCTCCCGCTAGCGCTGCCGGTTCTACCTCAGTCGGCCTTGTCGACCCGCGCCCCCGTTGACCCATGAGAAACGACCTCCGTTGGCTTTCCGACTCGGGGGCTATTGCGGTCGTTCCTCATATGACGGGGAGACGCCTGGCACTCGAACGAGGCTGGTGCGGCAAAATTCAGAAGTTTGGAGTGTTTAATGCGCCAAGTTTCTTGCGAAAGTCTGAATTGCCGGACGGATTACGGATGTTGGGGATGATCTGGCGCCCCGGGATCAGCGGCAGCCCGTTGCGATGCTCCTTATTTCAACACGCCGAACCGGATGTTCCCCCTCCGTCCCCCGGACCGCAGCTTCCCGGCCAAGATACCGATCCTCGCGGTTTGAACTGACGCGGGAAAAGCGAACGCCCAGCGGATCGTCTTGCCCGAATATGGCGAGTCATCGACGAGGATCGACTCGCTTGGAGGAAAATCGGATTCGCTTGCTTTCAACGGCGCGAAACAAACTGGGCGCGTGATTGCCTTCGATGAAGGCGTCTTCTCGATGCATCGGATGGCAACGCAAAAGTCGCGCCCGAGCATCGGCTCCGACACGAGCTTTCGCGCGGCTGCGAGACCGAATGCACTCGGACTTGCGGAAATTGAATGCGCCCAGCCTTACGGGATACCGGACTCGCTCTTCCTCATTTATCAACCTTGTATTTTTCAGGATTTTGGTTGAACATTTGCTGTTGATCTTTGCCCGGGAACCGATAGCGAAGGCCTTTGTAGACGCTAGTGAAATCGGGCGATCCAGGAACATCCTTGCTCATTTCGACACGACAGACCGTGCATTTGCCACCGAGGGCCAAATCTGCGTCCGCATATTTCTCGTGGTTGGCCAGAAACATTCCCTTCGCTTTTTCGTTTGCAAACAGGTAAAGCCGGCCGTCGTGCAACGCGCCGAAATTAAGCTTGCCTGGTACGCGTTTTCCCAGCTCAACCAACGCGACAACGCAATCCCCGCCAAGTGCCGGCGCGTATTTTTCTGGATTCTTCAAGAACATCTGTCGCTGTTCCTCGCCAGGGAACAGATAAGTCTTTCCGTCGTGCTGCGCTGAGAACTGCGAGATTCCTTTCATCCATTTCTTCATCTCGACCACGCAGACTGGGCAATAGCCCTTTAGCCCAACGCTGGTCGGTTGGCTACTCGTTCCGCTCCCGGCGGCTTGGCCGGATTGCGGTGTGACGCGGGTTCCAGACTGAGCCGAAGCCGAGGATATCAGCGACAAAGAGGCAATAATCGCCACCGCTAAACCTGAGATGTAGCCCAAAGAACGAAAACGCTTTTCAAGTGTTGGCCGATGCATGTCATTCCTCGTTTCGGATTTTGGAGCGGATCTGTGTGTCCTACACGAAGAGGACGTAGGTCAATCCGGTTCCTTACAAAAGCGGCACAATTTGGGTGAATTATTTGGTCGACGTGACGCTCCAGTGCAGATGCTCTTTACCGCTCCATGGCCGCCAAGCAACAACAACCAAGAAGCAGACGACTTCAACAACAGACAAGCGGATCAGTTGGTCGTGCCAGATCCCGGCTGCTCGGGCGCCGCGTGGTGGGTCGCGTCCTGCGGGCTCTCCGATGGCGCCGATTCCGGCATGTCTGGTGGAGCGGTTCCTGTATCGGTCTCACAACCGGCGGCGAACACGGCGGCAATCAGAATCAAGAAAGAGCTTGCGAGATGGCGCATCCGTCCCTCCTGGTTTTTGGGTCTGGGAATCTGCACGAATGCGAACTGGGCACTCAACGATGTGAGTGCAGCATACCGCAGCGTCGCACCATGGTACGTGAGCCAGCTCACAAAGCTTGTCGAACAGCCTGAAATTAGACGCGTTTCAGCGGTGACGTTGCGAGGCGGAAAGCCGCGTGCAAAGCATGGAACTGTGTACACGTTCCCTTTTCTGGCTCGGGTTCTTCGAGCAAAGGCTTCATTCAGAGAATGCTTGTTTGGCGGAGCATCCAATTTGAACTAAATCGACAGAACCGCGTTCGGTGACGGACCCGGACAGAAGCATGTCTGACGCGTGTTGGCTAAAGAATTCGTCACACCACAGACAATGGTTGCCGAGTGCTTTGGAGCGGGCAAACCCTTCGGCTTCGCTGATTCCCAATGTCTCTCCCATCGCTTCGGGACGGCCTTCGTTCAATGCTTGATAAACGGGGTGCTGTCGGCAACGGTCGAGCATT
>CAYNVI010000498.1:0-3909 GCA_964400585.1 uncultured Pirellulaceae bacterium
GAAGCCGGATGCCATGGGATGATTGAGGGGGCCGGCCGCCAGGCCAAGGCATCGTCGCGTCGGGTGCCTAGGGCATCAGGACAACCTGGGCGGGTAAGCAGGAGGGCGAGCGGGAAAGCCCGTGACAGATCCAGGCGCCGAGCGAGGGCGCGGAGGCGGGACCGCCGCGATGCAACGCGTGCAGCAGCGCCCACGAATCGGCCGCTCCCGCCCGCGGCACATTCACGAACAGGACCCGCTTGAACTTCCTTGCCGCGCCCTGTGAAGCCTGCTCGGCCCGTGAAGGCTGCTCGGCCCCCTCCTTTCCCGCCGTTGCCGAGGTGGCTAGCGGAAGCCCGCCCAGCAGGGTCAAGCCATGCTTCAAAACTTCGCGACGGCTCGGTGGGCAGGCGACAGGGTGGCAAGGGCGGGCGGGGGCCATTATCGATTCCTCAGGAGACAACGGGGAAACCGCCACCGCGAGGTTTTCCGATCCTCGGCGGTGACGGTGGCAGACAAACTTGGGCGAAGACGCGGGACGTCTGGCTACGGCCGTCCTTGCGGTTCGCGGATCTGAGTCAGGGTCGCTTCCATCTCTTTGGCGACCTCCGGATAGTTTGTGATCAGGTTGTTTTGCTCACCCGGATCAATCGACAGATCGAATAACTGGTAAGGACGTTCGAACGGCTTGCCCCGAGGTTTCTCGCGACCTCCACTGCCGTTGCCGGCCACCAGTTTCCAATGCGCGTCGCGGAGGGCGAACATGCCGGCGACGGAGTGGCAGACCAGCGGCGGACGTCGAAACGTTGCGGTCGGGTCATCGAGCAGCGGGAGGAAACTGTGGCTATCGGGAGCCGCGTCGGCGACCGGCGAGGTGCCGGTCCATTCGGCGAGCGTCGCGTAGATGTCGATCAAACCGACGACCGCGCTGCAAGTTCCGCCCGCGTTCGTTCCCCCCGGCAATCGCACGAAGAAGGGAACCCGATGGCCGGCTTCCCAGATGTCCGCCTTAGTGCCACGCCAGGGCCCGTTGGCGCGATGGTGTTCGGGCCGGTAGGCCTGAATCGAAGCATCGTCGACATGATCGGATGCGTCGGCATCGTCCAACCGGTGCATGAAAGAGCCGTTATCACTGGTCACGATTACCAAGGTCTCGTCGCTGATCCCGGTCCGGTCGATCGCTTCCAGCGTGCGTCCCAAGCAGGCATCGACCTGCCGGACGAAGTCCCCGTAAGGCCCCAGGCCGGAAGTGCCCAAAAACTCCTCGGTCGGCAACACCGGTTTGTGCGGCGCGGTCAGGGGGAAATAGAGGAACGTGGGTCTCTCTTGGCCAGGGATCGACTCGATCACGGTGACCGCTTCGTCGGTCAGACGGTCGAGGCAGCCTCGCATCTCAAAGTCCTCGGCCCGTGGTCCCTTGCGGGTGAAGCCCGGGAACGGCCTGGCCGATTGCGTGACGGTCTCGGTCGAAGTGGCCTGGCCGTCCCGAAAGTAAACATAGGGAGGGAAGTCAAGCGAAGCGGGGATAATCAGCGAATGTTGGAAACCGACGGTCCCCGGATGATGCGTCAACGGTTGACGGAGGTCCAGGTTGTCATCCTCGCCGACCAGGCCGAGACCGAGGTGCCACTTCCCGACGACCGCCGTGCGGTAACCCGCACGTCCCAGCAGCGTTCCCAGCGTCGGGCGATCCGCTTCGATTAACGGCGGGCCGTAACCATTTTGGACCCCTCGCTTCAGCCGCGAACGCCAGCAGTAGCGACCGGTGAGCAAGCCGTACCGCGTCGGCGTGCAAACGGCTGACGGTGTATGGGCGTCGGTAAAGGTGATCCCCTCGGCCGCCAGTCGGTCGAAGGCGGGAGTCGCGATTTGCGATTGCGAATTCAAGGGGCTCACGTCGCCATAGCCGAGGTCGTCGGCCATGATCAGGACGATGTGAGGTTTCCCGCGGTCCGCCGGAGCGGCAGACGCTTGCTCGTCCGCCGTGGCGAGGCAGGGCGCGAGCACCAGCCAGCCGGTCAACACCCAGGCCCGCGGCATCGCCAGCCGTTTGTTTCCGCAACCGGAGGAAGAAGCAGCAGGGGGAGGCGAGGTCGAAGAGTGCATCGATGAGGCTCCAAAATGGTGAAAGGGGGCCGGCTGGACCGTGGCGGCCCGCAGGCCACCCCAGCGCATGCGGGGATTCGTTCACGCGCTCCGGTCGAAGACACGACCGCGGGCAAACCTACCAACCGGCGCCCCCACGGGGTGCGGTCCCCGGCGATGGGAAGGGCGGAAGCCGATCGAAAGCAACGGAGGCAATTCGTCGCGATCGCTCCTTGACAGAACGGACGGAGACGAAGAGGTCGTCGCCCGTTTGGTTTTCGGAGAACGCAATCGAAACATTGTAAGCCAATCAAACCCTGCGGGGGATGGAACGCCCGCACGAGCCTCCGGTGCCGAGATCCGGCGCGTTCGCTCGCCGCGCGATCTTACGGTCGTGGTGGGGCTGCCCTCCCTCCCCGCTCGGCCATTATCATGATACGACAGACGCTTCCGCGTGAGCGAAGAAACGCTACCGGAACCTGCTTGTGCATCAAGCATCCAAGAAGAGAACATTTGATGACGGTGACCGACGATTCGGATCCTCAGACTCCCGGCACGCATTACGATGTGGGGGCGGCATTGGCCCGCTTGCGCCAGCATCGCCGGATCGTGGTGTTGACCGATGGGCACGCCACGCCTTTCTTGGCAAAGACAGCGACCAGTCTGCTTCGCTACCGCACGTCGGACGTGGCCGCCGTGCTCGAGACCGCCGGAGAGGCGACAACGGCCCAGGCACTGCTGGGCGCTGGTGGGGAGATCCCGGTCGTCGACCGGCTCGAGGCGGTCCCCGAGGCCGACGCCGTCTACATCGGGATCGCCCCTCCTGGTGGCAAATTGCCGCCGGAATGGCGTCCGATTCTGGAGGCGGCCCTGGAGGCGGGGATCGACCTGGTTTCGGGCTTGCACGATTTTCTGGTGGCGGATCCCGCCTTACGTCGCCAAGCGGAAGCACGCGGCGCGCACTTGATCGACGTTCGCCGGAACCAATGGAAAGAGACCGCGACCGCCGCTCCCTTCCGGACAGGCTGCACCCGTATCCATACCGTGGGGCACGACTGCACGGTCGGCAAGATGATCGTCTCGCTGGAAGTCCAACGGGGGCTGGCGGGCCGCCAGCACGATGCCGCGTTTTTGGCGACCGGTCAAACGGGCATCATGGTTTCGGGCAAAGGGGTCCCGATCGATTGCGTGGTGGCCGACTTTGTCAACGGAGCGGCCGAAGCCTTGGTGAGGCAGCATCAGCAGCACGATTTCGTCCTGATCGAAGGACAAGGGAGCCTTTCGCATCCCGCCTTTTCAGCGGTCACCCTAGGGTTATTGCACGGCTCGGCTCCCGATGGGCTGATTTTCTGCTACGAGGCGGGACGCGCGCACGTCAAAGGGCTGGAGGGACGGGCGATCCCTCCCCTCCCGAAATTGCTCGAGGCCTACCTCCAACTGGCGAACCTCCGCCATCCCTGTCGGCTGATCGGCGTGGCGGTCAACACCCGCTCGTTGACCGAGGCCGCAGCGGCCGCCGAACTGCAACGCGCCGAGGAAGCGTTTGACGTGCCCGCGTGCGATGTCTATCGACAAGGCGCTGATCGTCTGGTCGACGCGGCCGAGCGTTTGCGAGCGGAGGGAGCCGCCTCGTGAAGATCCGCTTTCACGTCCGGGACCTGCCGTTGGCCCATCCCTTCACGATCGCGCGGGGCACGATCACCTCGCAACCCAGCCTGATCGTGGAGCTGCAGGAAGGCGAACAGAGCGGCTACGGCGAAGTCACCGCCAACGAGTTTTACGGGCATACGATCGCCTCGATGAAGGCGTCGCTCGAACGGACCCAGATCGGAAGAGCGTCGTGTA
>CAYNVI010000499.1:0-3880 GCA_964400585.1 uncultured Pirellulaceae bacterium
TTCCGATTCTTCCCGGAAACCGCCGCCGCCGCCGAACCCGAGCGTCCGCTTGCCCAGACGCTTGCGGATGATCTCGTCGATCCCGGTGAAGGTTCCGCCGCAGATGAACAGGATGTTGCTCGTATCCATCTGGATGTACTGCTGCTCGGGATGCTTCCGGCCTCCTTGCGGCGGCACGTTGGCGACCGTCCCTTCCAGCATTTTCAGCAGACTTTGCTGGACCCCTTCGCCCGACACGTCGCGGGTGATCGAGACGTTGCTGCTGGTCTTGCCGATCTTGTCGACTTCGTCGATATACAGGATGCCCCGCTGGGCGGCTTCCAGGTCGAAGTCGGCCGCGTGCAGCAACTTTAACAGCAGGTTCTCCACGTCCTCGCCGACGTAGCCCGCTTCGGTCAGCGTGGTGGCATCGCCGATGGCGAAGGGCACGTTCAACATCCGAGCCAGCGAGCGGGCGAGCAACGTCTTGCCGCTGCCGGTCGGTCCGACCAGCAAAATGTTGCTCTTCTCGATCTCCACCTCGCTGGTCCCTTCCCACTCCGAGCTCAACCGCTTGTAGTGGTTATGGACCGCGACGGCGAGCACCTTTTTGGCCGAATCCTGACCGATCACGTACTGATCGAGGTGTTCGACAATGCTCCGCGGGGTCGCGATGTCACTGAACAACGACTTGGAAGGGCCGCGGCGACGTTGCTCCTGGTCGAGGATCGACTGGCAGAGTTCGATGCATTCGCCGCAGATGTAAACATCCCCCGGGCCTTCGACCAAGGGGCCGACATCCCGGTAACTCTTGCGGCAGAACGAACAGAAGGCATTCTTCTTGGAGGTCCCGCTGCCACGGCGAGCCCCTGGTTGGGAGTCATCTTTGGAAGTCATACACGGCTCCTTGCTGCATGGGTTCTCTCCCCCGCCTTCGATCCCTGAGCAAAGCTCGGATCAGCCGAAGGGGGGCAGACAACGACGGACTGGGAAGGTCCACAGCTCGAATGCTCCCGTTGCCACCGCCACACGAAATCCGACGTCGCTGGCAAGCCAGCCACGCAGGGGGAGGGTGGGAGGTGACCGCGGGTTCGGGGCATCCGTGTCCTCGAAACTCGAGCCGATCGTGGTTTGAAATTACGTAGGTCTTTCAGTAGGTCTCTCAACGTCTCTTACTGGCGGGCCCGCCGCCGCGGACCCCAGGAGGTGTGCCGGGTCCAAGCGATGAGCTGCGCGGATGATCGCTGCCGAAGGGTCGTCCTAACCAATATCGTGAACTGCTCGTGAGGAATCAAATCTGAACGCCTGCGGAGGTCCAACCGGTACCGCCGGCCGTTGCCGACAAATCAGGCATTACCCCGCCTTGCCGTCAGCCTTTGACTCGCGAGCAGATCGACCATCCACCGCCGACTGTATAGTTCGGTATTCAGCCTCGCTGATGTCACCTTCGCGGTGGATTTCTCGCAAGAATGCTTGCGCGTCGTGAGGCTCCGACCGGTCGCCGGCGGCGGAATCCCGAAAGCTTGACACGAGGTAAAAGCCGGCACCAGTCAAGATGCATAAAACCAGTACTCCGAGCACAGCCTGCGCGGTCGGTGCTGCGAACAGTTCCCACACGGCGGTGTCGCTTCCTCCACGCTTCAGCCGGTTTTTCTCATGCCTGTTGGTCCTCAGCGAGCGGCAGCCCCCTAACTGTGCCGCGGGGCGACGTCCTTGTCCGCTGCCGGAATAATACGCACCCGCCCCATTGACGGTCCAGCGTTCAAGCCGAAAAAAGAAGCGATCTTCGCCCCCCCTCGCTCCGCCGCCCCGGGATCCCCGATGCAAAAGATCCGCTCCTTCATCGCGATTCCGCTGACTTCGTCGATCCGCAAGTCTGCCGATCAGCTCGTCCAGCAGCTCCAACGCCCTCAGGACCGGATGAAATGGGTCCCGAATGAGCACTTGCACCTCACCCTGAAGTTCCTCGGCGACGTGGAGAACACCGAGGTCCCGCGGCTCTGCGAGGTGATCCGCGACTGCTGCCAACCGATGGCGCCCTTCCGGCTCCAGTTCCGCGGAGCCGGGGGATTCCCCGCCGCCGATCGGGCCCGCGTCGTCTGGGCGGGGGTCGGCGAAGGGGGCGAGTCCTTGGTGCCGCTGGTCAGCGCGTTGGAGACCAACCTGGCCGAACTCGGCTTCAAACCGGAAGCCCGCGACTACGTCCCGCACCTGACGCTGGGGCGGGCCCGAGGGGGAAGCCGCCGCGGTGACCCGGAATTGGCCGCGCGGATCGCCGCGGCCGACGACTTTGAACTGGGCAGCATGGAAGCCGACCGCGTCTGCCTGTTTGCCAGCTACCTCGACAAACACGGTCCGACTTACCACGTGATGGCGACGGTCCCCTTGGCGTGATGCGGGCTGCCCCGCAGCCAGCCGCCGCGACCACTGGTACTTAGTGCCTCTCCGGAAACCAGCCCACTGGCCGCGCAGCGGCTCCTTTCGTTCCCTCGCGCCCCGCGCAGCGGGGAAGAGGGGTAGGGTGAGGCGGTTTCCGGAGAGGCGCTTACTTCTCGGTCCATTGCGGCGGCGGTTCGATCGCCTCGGCGACCGCGCCCCCCTGGTCCTTCCGCCCGCTCCCGGCAAGCCGGCTGATCAACCGCACCGTCATGTCCTGTTCGCAGAGCAGCTGGCAGCTGAGCCGGATCCCCGGCTGGTCGATCTCGCGAGCCGCCAAGGTCGCCTTCTCGGCTTCGGTCATCCGTGACGGTTCCCCGTCGAGCACCTCGACGCGACAGGTGGTGCACTTTGCTTTCCCACCGCAGGCATGCAACTGATCGGTGCCCGCCTCCTCGACCAACGCTTTGACGAGCCGTTTGTCGGCCGGCACGTCGAATTCGCCGGCCCCTTCGACCGTTAACTTGGGCATCGTGTTCGCTCCTCGGGGGGGATTGATGGACGTGCGAGCCGGTCTGCCGAACCCGCGACGCGGTCTGCCACACCGGTACCAGGGATCCCGTCGCGGCGCTCCGCGGGCAGAGCACCCGCTCGGCAGCGGTCCGGTGTCGGCCGCACAGAATAAGCCGCACAGAATAAGCCGCACAGCGCAAGCTGCACAGCGCAAACCGCACAGTGTAACCGGCGATCCCGGGGGCGTGACCAGAGGTGTCCAGCCAACCGCGATACTGGAAAACAACCGACAACCAGATTTCGCGAGTTTCTCGCCGCTTGGCGAAAAATATCCGTTGACGAAGCCCCCCGCCCCGCTAGTATTCGGACGTTCACTCTCTGGAGTCGTCCAGGAACCGGAGAGGAGGGGCTTCGCTTCGCCGGCGCAAGGTTGCCGCGATCGCATCGGTGACGGGATCCCCGGAGGGGCTTTCCACGACGGGGAACGTCACGCATTTTTCACAAGGGAATGAAGGCATGGCCAAGAAAGTCAAATCGACCCGGTCGACCAAGGCAAGCGGTTCGGAGAAAGTCGATCCGGGATTGAAGGAAGTCCTCAGCCGCGAACCCGGTTTGAAGACGACGCTGCAGCAGATTGAAAAAGCCTTCGGCAGTGGGGCGATCATGCCGCTCGGGGCGCAGTCGCAGCTCTCGATCGAAGGGATCCCCACCGGCTCGCTCAGTCTCGACATGGCCCTCGGCGGTCAGGGGATTCCGCGAGGCCGGATCATCGAATGCTTCGGGCCCGAATCGAGCGGCAAGACGACCCTGGCGTTGCACGTCTGTGCCGAAGCCCAGAAGAAGGGAGGGATCGCCGCGATCATCGACGCCGAGCACGCGTTTGATCCGAGTTGGGGGAAAAAATTGGGCGTCGAACTCGACACGTTGCTGGTCAGCCAACCGGGCAGCGGCGAAGAGGCGATGCAGATCTGCGAGATGCTGGTCAAAAGCAACGCCGTCGACGTGATCGTCA
>CAYNVI010000500.1:0-3878 GCA_964400585.1 uncultured Pirellulaceae bacterium
CGCCGACGCTGCCGGCTCGTCGTGAGCTGCCGAGGGGCTGCCGAGCAGATCGAGTCCCTCCAGATCACTTGGCCGACCAGCGGCAAAACCCATACGATTCGCGATCTGGAGGTCGATCAAGCGATCGAGATCGTGGAAGGCCAAGCCGATATCCGCCGGCTCGATCTCCCCTGACGTGCTATCCGGCCCACGGTTACTCGGACTCCGCCCCGGCCGGTTCGGCGGGGGCGGTCGCCGCTTCCGGGGTCGCCGGCTCGGGAACCTCGGTCGGATCATCGAGGGGAGCGAGGACGACTTGTAATTCGATTTCTTCGCCCTGCCGGGAGACTTTCACTTGCTGGGTCGAGCCGATCGGCATCCGTTCGACCAGTTCTTGCAGATCGGAGGGCTTGCGAACCCGTTGGTGGGCGAATTCAAGGATCACATCGAGCGGTTCGATGCCGGCCAAATCGGCCGCCGAGTCGTCGATGACCTGGTAGGCGAGCACGCCCAGTCCGACCGGCAGGTCCATCTTGGCGGCGACCCCGGCGTTCAATTCGACCAACCGGATTCCGAGGGCCGCTCGCCGCACCCGGCCATGGTCGATCAGCTCGTTGGCCACCCACTGCGCCTGAGCGATGGGGATCGCAAACCCGATCCCCTGGTAACTGCCGTTGCGGGTGGCGATCGCGGTGTTGATCCCCACGATGTGCCCGTCGAGATCGACCAAGGCGCCGCCGGAGTTGCCAGGGTTGATCGCCGCATCGGTTTGCAGCAAGCGTCCCCGGCGAATGCGATTGAGCGAACGGTCCTTGGCGCTGATGATCCCTGCGCTGACTGTCGCTTCCAGGCGGAAGGGGCTGCCGATCGCCAGCACCCAGTCGCCGATTTCGATCAGGCTGGAATCGCCCAGCGTCGCCGCTTCCAGTTCGACCCCAGCGGGGTTCAAGCGGAGGGTGGCGATGTCGCTGTCGGGATCGCTGTCGATGTCGGTCGTTTCCAGTTCACGGCCGTCCTGCAAGCGGACGATGACCTTTGCGGCGCCGGCGACGACGTGGTGGTTCGTCACCACGATCCCCCCTTCGGTGATCACGACCCCGGAACCGAGCCCCGTCGCCGAGAGTGAATCACGTCCGGAATCCGTCCGGTCGCGGGGCATCGGCTCGAGCGGCGAAGCGGTTTCCTCGCTCGCTTCGCTTTGCCCGTAGGCGATCACGGTGACGACCGAAGGGGTGGCGACTTTGGCTGCCTTCCGGAAGGCTTCCGAGAGGGCTCGAGGGCCGACGTTCGGGGCCTCTGCGGCGCTGACCGGTTGCAGCCACAGCCCGCTGAGGAGTCCGGCCCAAAGCAGTATTCTGTATGGTTTCATCGATATGCTCGGTTTGATTTCAGAGGTTCGTTTTTCTCGCCAAACAGGTCGATCTGCCTGGTGCCGAAATCAACGGTCGCAGGGGAGTCGACGTCTCCGACGCTTGACCCAAGAATGGGGGATTGGCGACGCCGGACCTTCCAGTATAGCGGTCTGTGCAGGAGGACAATCGGTTGGTGGCGGCGCGGGGGCCCTGCTGTGGGCTGTCGAGGTGAGCGCCACACGCTGCGGCTGGCGCCGCGTTGCCCAGGAAGCCAAGGTAGACCATCGTGAACGATTCCCCCCCGAATGAGCGCCCCCCGAACGAGCCGGCGACATCCTGGCCTGCACCCCTGCCCGGCTGGGCGCTCGAGCGGCTGATCGTCGCCGCCGCGGAGGCGCGGGAGCGTGCCTATGCGCCCTATAGTCGCTTTCCGGTCGGGGCCGCCCTGTGGCTCCCTTCGGGGGAGATCGTCGTCGGCTGCAACGTCGAGAATGCTTCCTACGGAGCGACGGTTTGTGCGGAACGGGTGGCGGGGTGCCAGGCGATCGCTGCCGGCCAACGCGACTGGCAAGCGTTGGCGGTCATCTCGGCGGGAGGCTGCTCTCCCTGCGGCATCTGTCGTCAGTTTCTAGCGGAGTTCCAACCGAAGTTGACGATCGTGCTGGCCGATGCCGAAGCGCTCGCCGGGGGGCCGGCCGCTCCCCGGCAGATCCTCTCGCTGCTCGACCTCTTCCCCGCCCGTTTCTCGTCCGTCAATCTGCCTTAAGCACTCGTCGGCAAGAACTCCGGCTGTTCTCGCCAAGGCAGTCCGCAGAAACTCGCCCGCGGTCGTGGGTCACCGCCTTTTGACCACCGCGCCCCACAGGCAGTGCGCGAACAGCGCTTGCCATTCCATCCATTGCACTTGGCGGCAGTGATCGGCCAGTTCGCCCCCCTGCCCTGTCCCGCGTTGGCAGGCGTCGACAAACGCGAACGGATCGAGTCCGTCGCGGTCCCAACAATCGAGCGCTGCGACCGTCTCGTCCGCAAACCGCTGGCGTCCGAGGAGACGGAAGACGGGATGGGCGCCGGCATTGCGGAACCAGTATTTGGCGTTTCCGTAGTCCCCTTCCCGGCGATGCATGATCCCGTGCCAGAAACTCCCTTCGGCGTTGGGCAGGTCTTGGCTGATGCGGTGGGAGCGATCGAGATCGCCCGCCAGCAACCACAGGCCCGCCTGACAGGCTTCGAGCTGGCAGGCGGGCGGCAGTTCGTCCGGAAAACCGAGTTGCGGGTGGGCGGTCAGCCAAGCGGCCAAGTCGGGATCGATCGTTCCCTCCCTCAGCGGAGGCAGCGGGGCGGCGTCGATGGCGCTCGCCAGGGGAGCGGGCAGTTCGCTCGACGAAAGCAGCGACGTAGCAGGCATAAGGATCGCGAAGCTGGAGGGGAAAGTCGGCCGCGGGGGGAGAGAAAACGTCTCGTCCAAACCCAGTGAAAAGCCTACCGAACGGCCGCCCTCGTTGCTAGACTGAGCGGGGGAAGCGACCCTGTTTTCAATGTTCAAAACTCGCTCCCCCATCTTTCCCCCAACCTCTTCGGCAGACATGAACGGCGGCGAACCCCATCAATCGGATCCTACGACGCAGCCCAACGAATCGGTCGCGGCGCCCGAGACGGGCGCGTCCAATGCCCCGGTGAGCGATCCGGGGGCTCCTGCGGACACGCCTCCTGCGGGCTCGAGCGGGCCGACCGGCGAGACGCCGGAGACGCCCGCGTCGAGCCCTCCGGCGGCCGCGGCGCCGCAATCGCATGCGGCAGAAGAAAAACGGCCGGGTTCGGTCGCTCGCGGACAAGGTCCTTTGGCCGCCCGCGGCCTAGGGACCGCCAAACCCGCCTCCCCGGCGGTGGGCGACGGCGGGCGGCAGCCGGCCGGGAGCCAAGGATCCGAGAGGAAAGGGGCGCCGGCGAACAAAAAAGCGAAACCGAAGCATCCGCGTCCGCGGTTGGCAGGCGAACGCGCGGCGACGCCGGCAGCCGAGGCGGCGGCAGGCCAGACGTCCGCAGCCGACACGTCGGCAGGCGAGCCGCCCGCAGCCGCCGCGGCCCCCGCGGCAGCCCCGACCCCGGGCAAGCCGGCACGGATCGCCGTGCCGAGCGTGCGGGGCCCGCTGTCGGCCGACATGGAGGCCGAATTGGAAGCCGAGTTGGCCGCGGCCGATGTCGAATCGCTGCTGGCGGGTCCGGCCGGGATGGTCGCAGGCCGTGCGGAGCTGACCGAGGGCCAGAGCGTGCCCGCGACGGTGCTGAAGATCCACGAGGACAGCGTGTTCGTCGCGCTGGGCGGCCCGGACGAAGGGGCCGTGCCTTTCCTGCAGTTTGCCGAAGAGCCCTCGATCGGCCAATCGATCGACGTCATTGTCCGCGGCTTCAATCGTGAAGACGGTTTGTATGCCTGCATGTTGCCGGGACAGACGATCGAGGTCGCCGATCTGTCCGATATCGATGAGGGGGCCGTCGTCGAAGCGACGATCACGAAGACCAACAGCGGCGGGTTGGAATGCAGTGTCG
>CAYNVI010000501.1:0-3875 GCA_964400585.1 uncultured Pirellulaceae bacterium
GGCTCGGCAGGTTTTGGCCGCGGTCGGCGGTTTTTCATGGCGGTCGGCGGTTTTTGGCGGCGGTCGGCAGGTTTTCGCGGTGGCCGGCGGCGTTTGGCGGCGGGCGGACCCCGCATTGGGGTTCGGCCCGGCGTCCCGATTCGGATAATCTAAGGGGAGAGGCGCCGCGAGGCGGCGGCCCTCTCTTTTTCATTCACGGCAGGATTCCAGCGTGCAGCGCACTCTTTTTTTCGTCCCTCACGAGATCGCCGGCTTTCCCCTGTGGGGCTGGGGCTGGGCGTTGATCGCCCTGATGGTAGCGGTCGCTCTCTATCTGATCCTCGTCTGGCGGAAGGGGGGATCGGTCTCCACCGAACTGCAAACGCATGGCCTGTGGTGGCTGATCGCCGCCGCCGTCATCGTGTGGGTATTACCGCAGATTGAATTGCGGGGCGTGCCGGTCCCGCCGGAGACGGAGGGAACGCCGATCGGTTTGGCGGTTCGCGGTTACGGCATGATGATGCTGCTGGGGGTGGCCAGCGCCGTCGGCTTGGCGGTCTACCGCGCCCGGGCGCGGCAGCTGAGCGCCGAGACGATCCTCGGGCTCGCTCCCTGGCTGTTGATCTTTGGCATCCTCGGGGCTCGCGCCTTTTATGTGATCGAGTACCTCCCGAATTTCACGGTCCCTACCACCAGCGGTGCGGTCGACTGGCGGGCCACGCTCGGTCGGATGTTCGACTTCACCTCCGGCGGACTGGTCGTCTACGGATCGATCCTGGGGGGCGCCCTGGGGACGATCCTGTACGCGTGGCGCAATCAGATCCGGCTGCTGCGGCTGGGCGACGTGATCATGCCCTGCTTGTTCCTCGGCATCTTCTTCGGGCGTCTCGGCTGCCTGCTGAATGGCTGCTGCTACGGCGGCCGCTGCGAGGACAACGCCTGGGCGTTGCATTTTCCCAAAGGGAGCCCCGTCTACGAGGAACAACTGCAGTCGGGAACGCTGGTCGGTCTGGAACTGGAAGCGACCGCGGCGGCCCCCCGCACGGGTCTGCAGCTGCCGACCGCGATCGCTGCGGTGCGGGAGGGGAGCCTGGCAGCCGAAGCCGGCTTGCAGCCTGGGCAAACGGTCGAAGCGATCGGCTGGCAGCCCCCCCCGCTCGACGCGATCGATCCGCTCCGGCCGGCCGGAGACACGCGCATCTGGGGGGTCTCGATGCAGGTCGATGGGATCCGCCATGGTTGGCCCGCCTCGCAACTGCCTGCCGTCGCCCTCCCGGTGCGGCCGGCCCAGATCCTCAGCAGCCTCAGCGCCCTCGGCATCTGCCTCGGCTTGCTCGCCCTGTCTCCCTTCTGCCGGCGCGAAGGCTTGTTGGTGGTCGCGGGGTTTGCCGGGTATGCTGTGGTGCGATTTGGTTTGGAGATGATCCGCAACGACGAACCGGGGCAATTCGGCACAGGGCTGACGATTTCCCAGCTCGTCAGTCTGGTCGCATTTTTCGGGGCAGGCGCGTTGTGGTGGTTCATTCTGCGGCGTCCGACCCAGAATCTTCCTCCTTCGGGAACCGAGCAGCCTGCGTGAGCGTCTCGCATCATAAGCCTGCCGAAGTCGAACCGGCCCCCGCGGGTGAGGAAGAATCCTCGCTGATCGCCCGGGTCGTTTCTGGGGAGCGGGAGGCGTTCGACACGCTGGTTCGCCGCCATTCCCCCCGCCTGCTGCGGATGACCTATGCGTTGGTCGGAAACCAGCAGGACGCCGAGGATCTGATGCAGGAGGCTTTCGCCAAGGCCTATTTCAAGATCCAAAGTTTTTCGGGACGCAGTTCGTTTTTCACTTGGCTGTATCGGATCACCGTCAATCAATCGATTTCGAACCGGCGGAAACGCCGCTTGGAATCGACCCACCACAGCGTCGCCTGGGAAGATGCTCCCCCACCGGCCGACGAGCAGGCGACGGCCGATGCCGCGTTGCAAACCGACGAGGAGATCGCGCGCGTCCGTGAAGCGATCGCCGCACTGGAAGAAGACCGTCGCACCGTCCTGGTCCTCCGTGATCTCGAAGGGCTGGACTACGCCGAGATCGCGGAGGTGCTGGCGATCCCCAAAGGGACGGTCCGGAGCCGCCTGCACCGGGCCCGCGGCGATCTGCAGTCGCTCCTCGCCAAAAAACATCCTGACACCGCCTCGACGCCCCCACCGACTTGCCCCCGCCCTCCCGCCACCGAAGGAGAATCGTGACCGCCCCTTTTGATTCCTCCCTGTTGAGTGGTTACCTCGACGGTGAACTCGACGCCGAAGAACGCGCGGAGGTCGAGCAGGTTCTGGAAGCGGATCCGAGCCGCCGCGCGGAACTGGAAGCGTTGTGTCGCCTGCAACAGTCGCTGCAAGGTCTCCCCACGCCCCAGCCGACCGTCGACCCGGTCGCGGCGGTCCGCCAACGGATCGCCGCGTCGCCCGGCGTCCAGTTGCCAACCTCGGGCAGTTGGTGGCTGCATGTCCTTCCCTTTGCCCTGGCCGCCTCGTTGCTGCTCGCCGTCGGCTGGCTGATGTATGCCGGCGAATCGAACCCGACCCCGGTCGCCAGCGACAGCAGCGGTTCTCCGGCAGGCCGGGCGATGGAGGACAGCGCTGTCGAAAAGCTCAGCGAATCCCCGGCGGAGCCCGAGATCCCCGGCTTGCCAGCGGCCCCCCGTCGGCTCAGCGATGCCCCCAGCGATCCTCCAGCCGACGCATTGTCACGGCGGGATCCCGCCGCGGCGGCTGGCGGGAGGGAGACCGCACCCGCCGAAGCTGCCGCGGGACCCCGGCCTCAGCGGCCGCCGGCAATCCGCTCGATGCGGACGGAGCGGGCTGCCAGCAACCGCTCCCCGGCGAATTCCCCGGCAGCCGATGCAGGATTCGCGCGTCGATCGCGACCGCAGGCAAAAGCGACCTCCGACGAGGCGTCGGCTGCGGCGATGAGGCAAGCAGCCCCGCCGCGTCGCCAGGCGGGGGCAGCGGCAGGCGAGCGGAAGTCCCCGCGGCAGGCCGGTTCGCAGCCGCGGGTGGTGCTCCGTTACGTTGTGCCGCCCGACCAGCAGGCGGCCGCGGTTCGCTGGCTGGAGGAAACCGCGGCGGAGACCCTGCGGGAAGTCCCGGTCGGTGAAGCGGCGTTGGCCGCCATGCCCCCGGCCGCCGCGCCAGAAAACGCCGAACTGGCAGAAAACCCTGAACCGCCAGCGAACGCCGAACCGCCAGCGGAGGCGGCCGATCGCCAATCCCTGGGAACCCGTCCGTCGCCGGCGACACCCGGGGCCGAGAGGTCCAAGCGCACGCCCTCGGGTTCGGTGGTCCGCCGCTTCTTGGTGACGGGAGACGCGGCGGCGCAGGAAGCCCTTCGTGCGGCGTTGCAGCAACGCGTCGCGAGCGGTCCCGGGTCGCTGCAGGTCCTGTTGCCCCAGGCCGACGTGGAAGCCCTCCGCTCCCAAGGGCTCCCCGAGTCCGCCCTCGCCGCGGAGGACCAGGCCTTCAGCACGTTGTTCTTCCAGTCGACCGCAGCGGTCGCAGCGGGTACCTTGGCTGAGGGAACCGTGATCGAACTGGTCATTCAGCCCGAATGAACGCCCCCGGACGAAGTGTCCACTAGGAATGCAATGCGGCAGCGTGTGTTAGAGCCCGAGCGGATGGACGATCCCACGCTCGACCCCGTCCTTCACGACCAGGCATTACGCGGGTTGGCCCGTCTGAATCAGTTCAGCGGGATCGCTCGTCTGCTGTTCCGGCAGCTTTCTCGTTACGCGGCCGAACACCCCGAGCGGCCCCTGCGGGTGCTCGACGTCGCGACCGGTTCGGGCGATCTGCCGATCCGCTGGAGCCAGCTGGCCCGGCGGCGCGGATTGTCCTTGCAGATCACGGGGCTC
>CAYNVI010000502.1:0-3860 GCA_964400585.1 uncultured Pirellulaceae bacterium
ACATCTCTGATGAGGCTGTTTTTTGGTCCCCTCTCCCCCGAAAAGGCGGCGCTCGGAGTGTTCTAGTTTGACACGCAATGTTCGCCGGCTTTTTGGGGGAGAAGGCTAGGGTGAGGGGGCGCGCCGGAGGTCGGTGCTGCCTGACCAGAAGAGGTGTTTTTCCGGAAAAACGTTGATGAAATGCCGACTCCGCCATAAGTGGTCGCCCCTCATGTGAGGACCCCTCACCCCAACCCTCTCCCCCATGAGAAACGACCGCAATGTCTGGCGAGATGGAAAGCCAACGGAGGTCGTTTCTCACGGGGGAGAGGGAGCAAGAGTCGGCAAGGCCGACTTGTGTGGAACAGTGAGCCCCTGGGAGGTGTCTGTGCTCGGTCTGGATTGTGTAGATCCCAATGCCCGGCGGGGGGGCTGAAAGGCGCGCATCGCCCTCCCCGGGAACGCTCCCTGGGCACTCGCTGGCTTGGCGATACCGCTGCCCCAGGGTCGACGCGGGGGCACGAAGCTTCAAAGAGAAAGCTAGTTGCCATCTCCGGTCCCCGCTATGGCGTCCTAACATCCTTTCCATTAGGCTGGAGGGATGATTCGGGACCTTCCCTGGCCCGGCAGAGGGGAACCGATTCACTCCGCAGGATGGTACTGGCGCGCCCAGACGGCGCACCACCGGCATCCCGCTGACGGAACGGATTGCGAATTGCAGCTTTTCCGAAGGTCTTATTCTCCATTTTTCCTGCATGCCCGGTCGGGCTGGCATGCGACGCGGAGGTCTTGATTGATGCATTTTTCTGAGCTACGGAGTTCTAAGCTACGGAGGCAGCGACTTGCCTTCACCCTCGTCGAGTTACTGGTGGTGATCGCCATCATCGGCGTCCTGGTGGGATTGCTCCTGCCGGCTGTCCAATCGGCCCGCGAGGCGGCTCGCCGGATGCAGTGCAGCAACAACCTGAAGCAGTTGTCGCTGGCGCAGCACACCTATCACGACGTCTACCAAAGTTTCGCGACCGGCCACGTCCGCCCCGCTCCCAACCAAGTCCCCTGGGGACAGCTCGACAACCTCGAATCTTGGGGCTGGGGCGCCTTGATCTTGCCCCAGATCGAGCAGGGCAACCTCCACGAATTGCTGGGCGTCACCAAGTACTCCCTGCGTGACGTGCTGGCGGGGCTCAATCCCAACTTGCCGGACCCGGCCCAACAGGCGGCGTTGCAGACGTTGGTTCCCGCATTTGTCTGCCCCAGCGATTCGAACGATGGCTTGATCCATCGCAACCGCCACTTCAATGGAGGCCAAGGGAATAACGCCGCCGGTCTGGGAAACTTCCGGCCCTCCATCTCCAACTACATCGGCAACCGCGGAACGCGGAACTTTGTGCAGCAGACCCAGGACCCGCAGGGAATCTTCCACTACCGGGAGGTCCGTTTCCGGGATGTGCTGGATGGGACGAGCAACACGATCATGATCGGGGAACGCGATGACAAATATTGCCGTTCGGGAACCTGGATCGGGATCCGCAACCCGAAAGGAAGTTATGCCCGCGGGATCTGGTACGTCGTCGGCGACGCCCGCGTGCCCTTGAACAGCCCCACCGAGGTGTTTGGCTGGAGCAACAAGAATCATGGCTGTGGCGAAGGCTTTAGCAGTCTCCACACCGGCGGGGCTCAGTTCGCCTTCTGCGATGGCTCGGTGCGCTTCATCAGCGATTCGATCGACTATCGGGAAGGGGGGGCGAGCAACGACAGCCCGCCGGCCAGCATCGGCACGTACCAGAAGCTGATGCACCGCTACGATGGGCATGTGATCGGCGAGTATTGAGCCTCGCCTGACGCCCCCTGGTTTCGCCCCAAACGTCCTTTTGCGTTCGGCAAGAGGACGTTTTTTTATGCCGGGTGCCGCTGCTCGACCCAGTCCCGCAGCGGCCGCATCGCCTGCCAGTCGGGTTCATCCTGGACGCCGAATCCCGCGGCCTGCAACGAACCGCAGCGGACGCGCCCGTCGACGATCTGCAGGTAGGCTTCGCCTTCCCGCTTCACGTACAGGTCGGGATGGTGCGCCAGCGCCTTGGCTTTCTCTTCGGCCGACAGCATCGAGAGGCCGTCGTTGTAGTGATGCCCGTTCCGTTCGCAGTGCTCCAGCCCGAGCACGCTGAGGGTCGTAAAGTCCTGCTGCAGCGGCACGATCGGGAGATTCTGCAGGTCTTCGCCACTGAGGAACGCGTATTCGCCGTGCAAAGCGCGATGGTAGGCGAGGGCGTGATTGGCGAGCGATTTAAAGACCCCTTTGCAATTTTTGTGGGAGACTCCGGCGTAGCCGATCGCCAGCGCCTGGCGGAACGCGTCGGTCGTCCCGTCGGCCTCATCGATCAACAACGGCTTGCGTTCCGCGATCCGCCGCACGGCCGGGGCGGTCGCCGGATCGAGCGTCAAGCCGCGGGGCAACGGTTGCTCGATGTAGTCGACGTGCTGAAAACAGCCGGTCAGCTCCTGTTCGAAGCGGGCCACGAACGCCGCGAAGCGATCCAAATCTTCGTAGGCTTCGTTGGCGTCCAAGGTCAGCACCGGCGAATCGGCCTCCATCACCACGTCCCAGATTTTCCCCAGCCGCTCGAGGTCGCGTTCCGGTTCCCCGGTGACCTTGATCTTGAAGAACCGCACACCGTCCTCTTCGATGTACTCCTGCAACGTCTCGGGCAGACCGTCGTTGACCGCCCGATCGCCCAGGTCGGCACGGGTCAGCGGGTCGGAGGCACCGACGGTATGACGGATCCAAAAAGCGGTTCGGGGACGGTCGGCGATCGTCTCGGACAAACGCAGTCCTGTTAATTCCGGATGGATGGCCGCCAGCTCGATCCCCAGTCGTTCCTCCTTGACCGCCTGGAAAAACGAGACGTTCTCGATCCGACAGAATGCATCGAGGACGGCCCGCTCGATCAATGCCGAAGCGAACGCGGAGGTCAATGCTTCCTGGTTCCGCTCGGCGCCCGCCCGCATGATCGCCGGGTGGGTTTGCCGCCAGCAGCCGAAGGGATGTGCAAAAGGGGTGGTCGCCAACGCGATCTCGCGGGCCGTTTCGATCAAGGCGACCAGTTCGCGCCGCTTGAGGTCTTGGCTTCGTCCCGGGCGTTTATCGAGCCAGCGGACCGACAGGCGATCGGCGGAGCAGCCGAACCGTTTCCGGCCGGCGCCATCGGACAAGACCAAGCGGACATGCGCCAAGGGACTGGTCAGCCCCTCGGTCCGCTGTGTCGCATCGCCGTGTTTGCCCAGGGTGAACAGCA
The DNA here is from genome assembly GCA_964400585.1 of uncultured Pirellulaceae bacterium. GTDB lineage: Bacteria > Planctomycetota > Planctomycetia > Pirellulales > Pirellulaceae > CAYNVI01. Next base: position 3,273 of record CAYNVI010000502.1, read on the forward strand.
TCCGCCCCGGTTTGGTTTCACGGACGAACAGTTCGATCGATTCGATGGTATAGGGCATCGGTCCCGCTTTTTATGTGGGCGACCAGGGAGTTGTTTTTTCATCCGGCGGCGGCAGCGCGCGGGCCGGGGAGCCAACCTTCCTTTGTAGCGGAACGGCGCGACCCCTCCGGTTTCGCAAAGCAAATCCTCCAGAAATACCGGGCGGCTTGCGTTGCTCCGTTAACAAACATGTCACTGACGAGAAAAACTTTGCTGGCGCGGCAGCAGCCCTTACACTGTAACAAGCTGCGGCCACTCGCAACTTAGCAAGCAGCGGGCAAACCGTGCCGGGTCCTGTTTGCGAGGAACGCCTCCTGCGGGTAGTTTCCGCCCCCGGGCCCCGAGCCGGTTTGCCGCCTTTTCTCTCGTGGTGCCGTTTCCATGCGTGCGTTGACGCTCTCGCTGTTCCTGACGCTGTTGACCGCCGGCGTCGGCTGCGATGACGCCTTCGTGGACGAGGACGTGGTGCCTCCGCCGGGCCCGGTCGAAGCGAAGGTTGCGACCACCGAGCGGGCGGCTGGGGCGAGCGACGGGTCGCCATCGCTCTTT
>CAYNVI010000503.1:0-3850 GCA_964400585.1 uncultured Pirellulaceae bacterium
CGACCCCGAGCCAGCCGACCCCGAGCCAGCCGACCCCGCCCCGGCCCAAGCGAGTCCCTTGCCCGCCTCACTGGTCGATCGGCTGGCAGCCACCTCGGGCGCGGCGCTCTCGGAGGATCTCTACATCAGCCTGCAGAACGCCTTCCTCCGCCTGGCCCCCGAGCTGGCGATGCAGCGGAAACCATTGGAAAAGCTCGAGCGTCAGCTTCCTGCCTTGCCGACGACGTTGGTCATGCGGCAGCGGCCGCCGGCTGATCACCGCGAGACCCACGTCCATCATCGTGGCGAATACTTGAGTCCGCGGCAAACGGTGACGCCTGCGGTCCCGTCGATGTTTGAAGGCTTGCCCGCGGAGGCTCCGGTCGATCGTTTGGGCTTGGCTCGGTGGCTGGTCAGCGAGCGGAACCCACTGGTCGCACGCGTGACGGTGAATCGGGCCTGGCGAAACTTTTTCGGGCAAGGCCTGGTGCGGACGGCCGGTGACTACGGGACGCAGTCCGAACCGCCGACCCATCCGCAGCTGCTCGATCAGTTGGCGTTGCGGTTCGTCGCGGATGGTTGGTCGATCAAGCGGTTGCACCGGCGGATCGTGATGAGTGCGACCTACCAGCAAAGCTCGGCCGTTTCGGCCGAGCAGCGGCAACAGGACCCGGAAAATCGACGCTTGTCGCGCGGGCCACGCTACCGGCGGACTGCGGAAACGATCCGCGACAGCGTGTTGAAGGCGACCGGGTTGTTGCACCGCCAAGTCGGCGGGCCGAGCGTCTATCCGCCGCAGCCGTCGGCCGTGATGGCCTTGGCCTATGGCGGGGCGCGTTGGAACCCTTCGCAAGGAGGCGACCGCTACCGCCGCAGCCTCTATACCTTCAAGAAGAGGACGGCGCCCTTCGCCGCCTCGGCGGTCTTCGACGCCCCGACTGGAGAGAATTGCCTCGCCCGGCGGGAACGGAGCAACACTCCGCTGCAGTCGCTGACCCTACTGAACGATGAGATGTTCTTGGAAATGGCGCGGTCGTTAGCTGCCGAGTGGACCGAACTGCCCGGCAACGTCGCGGACAAGACGCGGCGGTTGTTCCGGCAGATCCTGGTGCGTCCTCCGCAACCGGCCGAGCACCAGCAGGTCCTGGAGTTCGTGCAGTCGCAGCGGGCCCGGTTAGCGGCCGATGGTGAGCGTTCGCCGCAAGAGGTCGAATCGCAGGCTTGGTTCCTCGCCGCCCGCGCGCTGTTAAACGTCGACGAATTCGTCACCCGTTGAGCGGTGATGTTGAGGTTACAGGCGAAGCGATCGACGCTGGCTGTTAAACCGCGACGAATTCGTCACCCGTTGAGCGGTGATGTTGAGGTTACAGGCGAAGCGATCGACGCTGGCTGTTAAACCGCGACGAATTCGTTACACGTTGAGCGGTGATGGTCGCCGCTTAGCAACGCTGGGCGACCTTCTGACGCAGTTCGGCGGGCAGGTCGGGAGTCGCCCCCGCTTGGCCGCAGACGAAAGCGGCGACCTCGGCGGCGTTCTGGTTGACCGCATCGAGTTCACACCCGCGTAGCAGCCCCCGCGTCAGGGTCGCGGTGAACGAGTCGCCAGCCCCCACCGTATCGATGACTTCGGTGGGGACGCCAGGATGATCGCTGATCTCCTCGCCGCGGATCAGCAGCGAGCCGCCGGATCCGCGCGTGAGCGCTGCGGCCTGCAGGGCGAACTGGTCGATCAGCTGTCGCAGTTTCGCTTGCGGCGAGGCCGCTCCGAGTGCAAACATGTCGGCCAGCAGGTCCAGCTCGTCGTCGTTGAGCTTCAACACATTCGCCAGTTGCAGCGAGGCTGCGATCGTGGTCCGTTCCACGAAGGGGGGCCGAACATTGATATCGAACACGCGAATCGCCTGCGGTTGCATCGCGGCGACAAAGCGTTGGATCGTCTTCCGCGAGGACTCGCTTCGTTGCCCGAGCGATCCGAAGCAGACGGCGTCGCTTTGTTCGGCCAGGGTCTGCAACTCGGTGGTCCAAGCGAGGCGATCCCACGCCGAATCGGCGGCAAAGTCGTAGGTCGCTTTCCCTTCCTCGTCCAGGCTGACCAGCACGCGGCCGGTGGGACGCTCGGAAACTTGGATCGTGGAAGTATCGAGCCCTTGGGCGGCCAGCTTATCGACCGCTTCCCGTCCCAGGTCGTCGTCCCCGACACTGCTGACCACGGCGACCCGGTCGCCCGAGCTCGCCAGGCTGGCCGCATGGCAGGCGAAATTGGCGGGGGCCCCTCCCAGTCGAGCGCCGTCGGGGAAGACGTCCCAAAGCACTTCTCCAAGGCCGACGATAACGTGCGAGCGATCAGACATCTGCAAAAGGATTTCCTTGAAAGCGGGGATAGTGCTGCCGCGCAGACGACGCGGGCCGGCTGCGGGTTCCTGCCAGATGGGGCCCGCCAGAACGGTTGGCGAACCAGCCCGCCGTCAGACGGGCCAAGCGGGGGATGGGCCGAGGCGCAGGCGGGCTCGTCCCCGGCTGTTGCACCAATCGATGCAACTGGGGTGCCAGCCCGCGGCGAACGGCCAGCTCACCATTCTCCCCCCTTCCCGAATCGGGACTGGGCGGCCGCCCCAAAGGCTTGGGACGCGGTGTCCAGGGCCCCCAACAAATCTTCCTTGTCTTCATAGCCCCCTTGCCGCGCCGCCGCGATCACGGTGTTGCATTCGTTGGCGTCCATGAACTGCGCGGCAGCCAGCAAGCCGTCTTCTTCTCCCGGCGGGATCGCCAGGAAGCCGTGCTTGTCCGCATGGATCAATTGCCCCGGTTGGATGCGTTGCCCGAACACGGTCACGGGGCGATCCCAATGCACCGGCGTGACGTGGGCGTGACCGACGCACAGACGCCGGGCGAGGGCTTTGAAGCCCGCGTTGGTCATCTCGTCCAGGTCCCGAATCGCCCCCTCGGTGATCGTCCCGACGCAGCCGAGTGCCCGGTGGACGTTCGCATTCACTTCGCCCCAAAAGGATCCGCAAACACGGGGACGATCGCGATCTTCCACCACCACGATCTTGGGGCCCGCTTGCGCCGCCACGTAACGTCGATAGGCGGACCAGGCGTCGGCCTGCTGGCGATGGAGCGGCGAGGAGGGTTCGATGACCAGGGTGACGGCGTAGCCGACCATCGGACCCATCTGCGGCATGAAATCCCGGGTCTCTTCCAGATTGATCCCCTCGCAGGTCACGTCGTGGCGGGTGTACTGTTCCCAGCCGTTGTAGATCGTCGGCGTGTTCCAGCGTTTCAGTTGCAATAATTCCGCGTGGGTCAGTGACACCGCATGCTCCCGTTTGTAAGGTTGACGATCAGTGTATCGCAGTTGGGGGCTCGCTTCGCCCCGGGGGAAGCGACGAGGCCGACGAGCGTGCCGGTCCGATGACTCCTCTCCAGAACCCACCCATGAATTCCCGTTTGCAGCGCGTGGTCATCACCGATTTTATCAACGATGCCCTGGAAATTGAGAAAGAGGTGCTCGCAGGAGTCGCCACCGTCGAAGCCTTGGATGCCGATCACGAGCGGGAGGTCACCGCCGCGGTCGAGACCGCCGCTGCGGTGATGATGTACCACAACCTGGCGCTGTCGGCGTCGACCGTCGATCGGCTGGAACGATGCCAGGTGATCGTTCGCTGCGGGGTCGGCTTCGATAATGTCGATCACGCGCGGGCCCGCCTCCGCGGCATTCCGGTGGTGAATGTTCCCGATTACGGAACCGAAGAGGTGGCCGATTCGGCGATCGGCATGACGCTGGCCCTGACCCGCGGCATCCACCAGTACAACCTGGCGCTGCTGAACCCAGCCGACCAGTCGCCGGCCCCGGCCTGGTCCTACCAGCTCG
>CAYNVI010000504.1:0-3849 GCA_964400585.1 uncultured Pirellulaceae bacterium
CCAGGCCTACAGCGTCATCGAGCTGGGCCTGTCGTGCCGGCGACGCGGCGTGCGGCTGATCGCCCCGCTGCGGCTCGACGCCCGGCTCTTCGCCCCGCTCCCCCCCCGCCCCGCGGGGAAAGTCGGACGCCCCCGCAAGGTCGGCGATCGGCTGCCCAACCTGGCCGCGGTCCTGGGTGACCCGGCGACGAGCTGGGAGCCGGCCGCCGTGCGTTGGTACGACGGCGGCGAGCGCGTCCTGGAGCTGGCCACGGGCACGGCGTGGTGGTACCACCCCGGCTTCGAGCCGCTGCCGATCCGCTGGGTGCTCAGCCGCGACCCCGAGGGCGAGCTCGAGCCGCGGGCCTGGTTCTCGACCGAGCCGGGCGACGCCGGCCCGGCGGTCGTCGCCGAGTTCGTCCGCCGCTGGCCCCTGGAGGTGACTTTCGAGGAGGCCCGGGCCCATCTCGGGGTCGAGACGCAGCGGCAGTGGTCGGACCTGGCGATCGCGCGAGAGACGCCCTGCCTCTTCGGGCTGTATTCGCTGGTGGCCGCCATCGGCGTGGTGCTGCACCGGGAGCGCCCGATCGCGATCCGGGTGGCGTCCTGGTACCCGAAGCGCCAGGCGACGTTCTCCGACGTCCTGGCGGCGGTCCGGCGTCATTGCTGGGACGGCCTGGATATTCGGATATCAGGACGCGACCCGGCATGTGTGGAAATCCCCGGGGCGCAGCTGGATCGCCTGCTGAACGCGGCCTGCTACTCTCATTAGCCCGTACAAAGTCGAGCTAAGTGTGTCCGGTCAGAGAGGTGGAAGTCCTCTCCAGGGAGACGCGCTCCGTCCTGTAACTGAAGGTAACTGCGTCGCCGCGAGGCGGGGTGGGGAGCAACCGGAGGTGAACGACCAGTCCGCAACGCAAGTGAACTCGATTCGGCCTGCCCGTGCGGCGAGCCTGCTGGCAAATGGCGAAGCCCAAACCGACAACAGTCGGATGCCTTGCACGCTGAGGGGTCGCGTGTCAAAGCGATGCAAGGGCCGGGGTGGTGGTTGGAGGCGGAATGGTCGGAAGGCCAGGCACATGACACAGAGAGACCTGCGAGGACCAGACGGGTGTTCATGATCAAACTGATCCGAAGAGCCCGCTTCGCAGGAGTCAGAGGAGCCATAGTAGCGAAGAAGCCGGGTAATGCCGGGGGAGCGAAGGGCTCCAGGGAGATGGATGCGAGATGACCGGACGACCGGAAGATCGATCGGCGAGAGTGCCGCTGGCTCAGCAAGCCGAAGAGGTCCGATCGCGATGGCGATGGGCCGAACCGGGGGTCTGGACCGTCCGCATGTTGGCGGCCCTCGAACAGGGGGTGGAGGGAGGCAAATGGTTTCGGCTCTTTGACAAGGTCTTCGCCGAGCGGAACCTGCTGGCGGCGTTCCAGAACGTGGCGTGCAACGACGGTGCGGCCGGGGTGGACCACGTGACGATCGCTCAATTCGAACGGCAGTTCCCGGAGGAACTCTGGATGCTGTCCGACGCGTTGAAGGCGGGCACGTATGTTCCTCAGGCCATCCGACGCGTACACATTCCCAAGCCGGGCACGACCGAGACGCGACCGCTGGGGATTCCCACGGTCCGGGATCGGGTGGTGCAGGCGGCGGTGGTGAACGTGATCGAGCCGATCTTCGAGCGTGACTTCGCGGAGCACAGCTACGGGTTTCGCCCGGGACGCGGCTGCAAGGACGCGTTGCGGCGGGTGGACGAACTGCTCAAGCGGGGATATGTCCACATTGTGGATGTGGACCTGAAGGGGTATTTCGACTCGATTCCCCACGACCGGCTGATGGCCCGCCTGCAGGAGAAGATCGCCGATGGCCCGGTGCTTCGGTTGATCGAGCAGTTCCTGAAGGCGTCGATCCTGGACGACCTGTCGACCTGGACGCCGGAAGCCGGAGTCCCGCAAGGGGCGGTGCTCAGTCCGCTGCTGAGCAACATCTACCTCGACCCGCTGGATCACCAGATGCAACGGGAAGGGCTGGAGATGGTGCGCTACGCGGATGACTTCGTGATCCTCTGCCGATCGGCCGAGGAAGCGAGCCGGGCGTTGGAGCTGGTCCAGAGTTGGGTGACCGACCACGGGCTGACCCTTCACCCGGAGAAGACGAAGGTCGTCGACGTTCGGACCGAGGGCTTTGACTTCCTTGGGTATCACTTTCGGGGCCGGAAGCACTGGCCCCGGGAGCAGAGCCAACGGAAGCTGAAGGAGACGATCCGCTCGAAGACGAAACGCACGCGAGGGGAGAGCCTGCCGCGGATCATCGCCGATGTGAATCAGACGCTGGAAGGCTGGTTCGGATACTTCCGTCACAGCCGCCCGTGGATTTTCCACCGGCTGGACGGCTGGATCCGGGGCCGGCTGCGTTCGATTCTGCGGAAGCGAAGCAAACGCCGAGGCCGAGGCCGAGGGCTGGACCACCAGCGATGGCCGAACGCCTTCTTCGCCGAGCATGGGCTGTTCAGTCTGGTGGATGCCCATCGCCAGGCCTGCCAATCCTCTTTGAGGTAAGACCATCAACCGGAGAGCCGGATGCGGGAAAACCGCCCGTCCGGTTGTGTGTCCAGAAAAGGCCGATGTGCTCAGCGGGAGTCAGACCCGCCGGGGGAAGAGCCGAACCCCCGTAGCTTGGATGGCAGGCAGGAGGGAAACCAACTGACCTGAAGCCCATCGACACGGTCATCCTCGGGATGGTCGGCGAGTCCCCGGGCCGTAACGCAAGTGAACGCAGAGGTGGCCCCGAAAGTGCGAAGACCCGGAGGCCGAGCCTGCAACCGGAAGGCGAAGGCAGCATGGACCGTCGCAGCGCGGCTGACGCGGCGGGACACTCCGGCGGGGTGGGAGCGACGGCACGGTGACCAGGGCACATCGAGCAACTGGAGAAGCCCTCCTCGCCCCGCTGCGAAAGCGGCGGAGCCAGGTAGGCCGTATAACCGGCACCACCGGGAAGTCGGCCGAAGGCGAGAGGGTGGCGGAGGGGCCCGTAGTCGTGTCGAGGCGGGGTAACGCCCGCGGAGCGAAGGGGCCCTGCTGTTCGTGACTCCTTCACCGACATGGGAGGCAGGGGCGAGATGACAAAGGCGCCCATCGATCTGCAGGACCTGAGGCGGAGGAGCTACGTCAAGGCGAAGGCCGAACCGTCCTGGCGTTTCTGGGGCCTGTTCGTCCACGTCTGCAAGCGGGAGACGCTCCACGAAGCCTACTGGCTGGCCAGGAAGAACAACGGGGCCCCCGGCATCGACGGGGTCACGTTCGAGGCCATCGAGGCGGGCGGACTGGAGAGCTTCCTCGAGCAGCTCCGGGACGAGCTGGTCCGACGCACGTATCGGCCCCTGCGGAACCGGAGGCAGGCGATCCCGAAGGACGGGGGCAAGGTCCGCGTCCTCTCGATCCCGGCCATCCGCGACCGTGTGGTCCAGGGTGCGCTGAAGCTCATCCTGGAGCCGATCTTCGAGGCCGACTTCCAAGACGGGTCGTTCGGCTACCGCCCGCAACGGACCGCTCATGAGGCGGTGCACCGGGTCGCCGACGCGATCGTCCGGTACAAGACACGCGTCATCGACATCGACCTGAAGGCCTACTTCGACACCGTGCGGCATGACCGCCTGCTGGCGAAGGTGGCCGCCCGGGTCGATGACGCCGACGTGATGCGCTTGCTCAAGATGATCCTGAAGGCGTCCGGGAAGGCGGGCGTCCCCCAGGGCGGTGTGATCTCCCCGCTGCTCAGCAACCTCTACCTCAACGAGGTGGACCGGATGCTGGAGCGGGCCAAGGAGGTCACCCGCCGCGGCAAGTACACGTACGTCGAGTACGCGCGCTATGGCG
>CAYNVI010000505.1:0-3805 GCA_964400585.1 uncultured Pirellulaceae bacterium
GGCGACCAGCATCAAGGCGGCGGCGAGGTTGATGCCGCGGGCGAGGGCGGCCAACAACGTTTTCTGCGAGGCATCTTCCTTGGTATGGACCGCGTAGATCGCGACGATCGACGCCAGGATCCCGATCGCGGCGATGGCGATCGGCAACATCAAGGCGCTGACCTGGGCGGTCGCCCCGTCCATCCCTGCGGGCAGCAGCGCCGGCGAGGTGAAGGCGGCGACCCCGAGGGCCGCGGCGGCGAGGATCGAGCCCGAATACGATTCGTAAAGGTCCGCTCCCATCCCGGCCACATCCCCCACGTTGTCCCCGACGTTGTCCGCGATCGTCGCCGGGTTGTTGGGCGAGTCCTCCTGCATGCTCTGTTCGACCTTGCCGACCAGGTCGGCCCCCACGTCGGCCGCCTTCGTGAAGATCCCTCCGCCCACGCGGGCGAAGAGCGCTTGCGCACTCGCCCCCATCCCGAAGGAAAGCATCACCACCGAGATCTCGCTGAGCGAGAGCGCGTGCTGGCGGCCGGCGAGTTGCGGCCAGAGCCAACGCAGCACGGCGTACCAGAGGACGATGTAGATGAGCCCCAGCCCGACCACGGTCAGCCCCATCACGGCCCCGCTGCGGAAGGCGATCTGCAAGCCTTCGTTCAACGAGCGTTGGGCGCCGGCGGCGGTGCGGCTGCTCGCCTGGGTCGCCGTCTTCATGCCAAACCAGCCGCAGAGGCCGGAGAAAAAACCGCCGGTCAGGAAGGCGATCGGGATGAACCCGCTGAGCAGATCGAATCCGTAGGAGGCGATCGCCAGGAGGATCGCGACTCCCAGGAAGGCGATCGTGACCCAGCGGTACTGTTGGTAAAGGTACGCATCGGCGCCGCGCCGAACGCTCTCGGCGATCGTCCGCATCACGTCACTCCCTTCGTCGGCTTCCATCATCGTCTTGTAAAAACGGAAGGCCCAGCCGAGGGCCAGCAGGGAGGCGGCAAACGCCAAGAGCCAAACAAGGAGCTCAGTCACAGGGGGATTCCTTCGGCCGTGAGAAGGGAGCACGCGGGGGCCGCAGCGCGGCGGCCGCGGCGCCGGAAAACATCCCGATACTGTAGAGGATTTTGGGCGAGAAAAAAGCCGCCGTAAGCGGGGCAGGGGGGCGCTTCTCCACTTTCGGGGCCGCCGCCTGACGGCTAGCCGTGGCGTTGGTAGATTGCCGTCAACATCGCCTCGGTGTCCTTGAACTTTTTGCCGCTGGCCAACACCTCGTCGATCAGCTGGCGGGCATCGGCGTCGCCATGGCCGAGGGCGAGCAAGGCGTCAAAGGTGTCGCGGGCGACGTCGGAATCCCCTGCGGGCTGGCTGGCGACCGCTTCCCGCCCGACCATCAAGGCGAACCGCGGCATCTTGCGACGGAGCTTGGCGATGATCCGCTCGCTGGTCGCCGGGCCGATGCCGGGGAGGGCCGAGAGGGCTTTGGCGTCTTGCTGCTCGATCAGCACCGCCAATTCTTGCACCGGCCGGACCATCGCCCGCAAGGCTTTTTTGACGCCGACCCCGTCGACGCTGCAAAACAGGTCGAAGAATTCCTTTTCCGGAAGGTTTGTGAAGCCGATCAGGCGCGGCGTCAGGCGGCCGCCTTGAGCGGCGTTCCCATCGATGTAATCGAGCGTGTGCAACTCGATGACCTGTTGGCTCTTGCCTTGCAATTGCCGGCGGGTGAAGTCGGCGATCAAGACTTCGTATTCGAAGGGAGGGACGGCGATGGCGATCGCATCCTGGTGGATCGCCACCAGTTTGCCGGAGATTTTGGTGATCACGGAAGGCGGTGCGGGGAGCGAGAGGAGGGAGGGCACGAAGCAGGGCGGGAGGCTGCCCCGTCAGTATCTGGGCTTTTCCTTTCCTGGGCTAGGCTTGGTCAGAGAACCGAGGAACGGCTCGGGTCGCGGCCGGCGGCGAGCGGCTTTAAACCACGCCTTGGAGATGGATGTGCAAGCCGCATAGCGCGATGGCCAAGGCGTCGGCGACGTCGGCCGGTTCGGGGACCGAAACCAGATTCAGTTGAACCTTCACGGCCCATTGCATCTGGTGTTTGGGCGCCCGTCCGTTGCCGGTCAGCAGTTTCTTGACACGGGTCGGTTCGAAGCTTTCGATCGCGATCCCGGCCTGGCCGGCGCACAGGCAGATCGTGCCGCGCGCGTGTCCCATCAGGATCGCCGTGCGCGGCCGTTCGTAGTGCGAAAAGAGCTGCTCGAGGGCCAGCAGGTCGGGCTGGTGGGTCGTGAAGACCTCGCCGATCCCCTCGTGCAGTTCCAGCAAGCGTTCGGCCAACGGTGCTTTCGCTTTGGTTCGGACGACGCCGGCTTCGCATAGCCGGATGGCGCCTTGCTGGTGCTCGATCACGCCGTAGCCGGTGGTATTCAAGCCGGGATCGATTCCCAAGATCCGCATCGGGCAGCTCCTTCTGAACAGGACGCGGTGGCTTTCGCCTCAGGCGAGCGGGTCGTGCGAGACGCCCAGCCCGCCGCGGGCGAGTTACTTTTGCCGTTCCCAGGTGGTCCCTTCTTTCTTGTCGAGCAAGGCGATGCCGAGTTCCTTCAGCCGATCCCGGATCGCATCGGAGGTGGCGAAATCCTTGTTGACGCGGGCGGTCTTGCGGAGCTCGATCAGCAACTGCATCAGCGGTTCGGTCAGGGCGCCTTCGTCGTCGGCGGCCCCGGTCGAGGCGGGCGGGGCCTGGCGGAACAGCCCCAGCACGGCGGTCAGCTCACGGAGCAGCTCGCTGCCGCGGCGGAGCGTGGCCATCCCCTCGGCGTCGGACGCGGTGTTCGCGTCGAGCTGGTGCTGGTCGATGTGGCGGTTGAGCGTCCGCAGCATGTCGAAGAAGACGCTGATCGCCGCTCCCGTGTTGAAGTCATCGTCCATCGCCGCCAGGAATTTTTCGCGGCAGCCGGCGAGGGCCTCCAGCGTCGGGTCGCCTGCCGGCTCGAGCGAACGGGCGTCGCGGGTACGAGCCGCTTCCAGGTCATAGAAAGGCTGGCCGCTGATCTCCGCAAAGCGTTCAAAGAACCGGTAGAAGGTTTCCAGCGACGTGCCCGCTTCCTCCAGCGCTTCCTGGTCGTAGAGGATCGTCGAGCGGTAGTGGGTGCGGAGCAAGAAGAAGCGCAGCCGTTCCCCGGTCTGCTCGCGGATCAAGTCGGCGAGGCCTCCGCCTCCTTTGCTGCGGCTGATCTTTCCGGCGGCGGCTTCCTCGACCGTGCTCGCAGCCTGGCGATCACTTTTGCCGCCCAGCTTCCCTTTGTCGCCAGCCCGCATCAGCCCGTTGTGCATCCAGTACTTGACCATCGGGGCGTTGTGGCAGCACTGGCTTTGGGCCCGTTCGTTTTCGTGGTGGGGGAACATCAGGTCGAGCCCGCCGCCATGGATGTCGAAGGTATCGCCCAGCAGCTGATGGCTCATCGCCGAACATTCGATGTGCCAGCCGGGACGGCCTTTGCCCCAGGGGCTGTCCCACGCCGGTTCGTCGGCCTTGGCGCCTTTCCAGAGGGCGAAATCGCCCGGCGAGCGTTTTTTTGCGGCAGCGCCGCCGCCTTCCCCTTGTTGCTGGTCGGCCGCCCGATTGGAGAGCTCGCCGTAATGGGGATCCTGGGCGACGTCGAAGAAGACATCGCCGTCGGAGGCGTAGGCGTGCCCCTTGGCGATCAACGCCTCGATGAAGCGGATGATCTCGCCGATGTGGTCGGTCGCCCGCGGCATGTAGTCGATCTGGTCGACCCCCAAGGCGCGGAGATTCGCCATGTAGTCGGCGGTCATTTCGACCGCGATTTGG
>CAYNVI010000506.1:0-3800 GCA_964400585.1 uncultured Pirellulaceae bacterium
CCGCCCGGGGAAAAGTACTTGCTGACCGCTCGGCCCCGAAACAGTTTGATCAGGCTCGCGGCAATCGCGATGTTCTTCACCGCTTTAAGACCGATCAGCAGCATGGCCCGATTGATCGAGTTGACTTCGCCGGACATGCCGTAGTAGGCGGAGTTGACGAGCTTGAGGATCCGCATCCCGAGCGTCGGGTCGGTTTGAATGACCGCCTGCAGGTCATCCAAGGTTGCCGTCGGATCATCGACCAGCTGTACGATTTGCAGCGCGATTTCCGGAAGGGTCGCCAACTGACCGCAGCGGCGAATCGTCTCTTCGACAAGCGCGTCGGTGTCTGTCGGGGTGGCAACCGAGGCGTCTTGCAGGCACGGTGTATTCATGATTGTTTCGATTGGTAAGGGAGCCGTTCCAAATCGCTGGGGGCAAAAAGGAGCGGGGAATTGGCTTCGCTGAACGCCGAGGAATTCTCCGCGGGCCCGGCGGGGAACATGTGCGCGGGGACGTGCTCTGCGAGGAGGGGCTTCGCGAAGAAATAGCCCTGCCCGTATTCACATCCCATGGTTTGAACCATCGCCAGTTGTTCGGCTGTTTCGATGCCTTCGGCGACGGTCGCCATTCCCAGGTTTTGACCGAGCGAAGTCACGGCGTGGACGAGGGCGGCAAAGTTGTAGCTGCGTTCCATGTTGGAGATAAACGCGCGGTCGATCTTGAGCACATCGATCGGTAATTCCTGAAGGCAGGAGAGCGACGAGTGTCCCGTGCCAAAATCGTCCATGTCGATTTTGACGCCAATCTCGCGGAGGGCTCCGAGCGTCTTGCGAGCGACCTCGGCATTTTGCATGATTTCGCTTTCGGTGACTTCGAGATGAAGTGCCTGCGGATCGATGCCATGCTTCGCAAGCGTTTGCAGGACGACGTCAACCAAGTCGCCGGTCAGCTGTTTGCGGGAGAGGTTGATGTGGATTTGACGCGGTGCCGCCGTGCCGAGGGAGCGACGCCAGGCAGCGAGTTGCGCGCATCCTTGGTCGAGTGCAAACGTTCCGATATCGACGATCAGGCCGGTTTCCACGGCCGTCGGCAAGAAGTCCATCGGCATAACCAGGCCTCGCTCGGGGTGTTCCCACCGGATGAGGGCTTCGAGAGCCATCGTCTCGCCCGTTTCGAGCGAGACGATGGGCTGGTAGACGAGGAAAAGTTCATGGTTTTCGATTGCCTGGCGGAGGTCGTGCTCCATCCGCAGACGCTGTGGGGCATCCTCATGCATCGTCGTGTCGAATAAGACGTTTCGGCCCTGGCCGGCGAGCTTGGCGGCACGCCTGGCCGTTTCGGCGTCGCGTAGCACGTCTTCCGATTTGGCGTAGGTGTGCAAACCGTTCACGACGCCCCCGCGACTGGTCCTGCCAACCTGCTGGCCAGCCAGGCCGTACGGAGGCTGGAGGGCAGCGAGCAGTTGGTCGGCGATTCGTAGCGCGTCCTCGGGATCGGCGAGGTCTTCCAGCAAGATGGCGAACTCGTCGCCTCCCAGACGCGCGGCCGTTGCCTTGGCGAATGCCCCCTTGGGCTGATCGGCAAGCTGCAGGGGCTGGCCAAGCCGAGCAGCGATCTGCTGGAGTAGTTGATCGCCGGCTTCGTGTCCGAAGGCATCGTTCACCAACTTGAAACGGTCAAGGTCGAAGGTTAAGACCGCGGCATGCGCGGCACAACCTTGGTCCAATACCGATTGAATGCGTTGGCAAATCGAATTTCGGTTGGGTAAGGCGGTCAGCGGGTCGTGCGATGCGGTCCGTGTCAGGGCTTCCTGCAGTTGTCCCCGCTCGAGCACCGAACGGACTCGCGCGAGGAGTTCTGGAGCGCACAACGGTTTGCCGAGATAGTCCGTTGCTCCCGCGGCGAAACATGCTGCCAGCCATTCCGGCTGCGTGTTTTCAGTGATCAAGATCACCGGTGTCGAAGCCAGGATCGTCTCCTGGCGAATCTCCCGAAGGAGTTCGATGCCAGGGGCGCCGGACACGGCGTGCCCCAGCAGGATCAAATCAGGCTCTTCTTGTGCGGCAATGGTCAGTGCCTGCTCGTCACCGAATGCGGAACGCAGTTCGATCCCTGCGGAACGGAACCATTCCGCCAGTTGGCGGTGGACGAGGGGATCGTCATCGATCAGGAGGGTGCGTTGTTCGCACTGCGGCCGGGGATGGAGGTCGGTTTTCATAACGGCGCGTGCTCCTTATCGGTGACCGCGGCAAGGGGCGTCGCTGGCTGTTTGATCGCGTTTCGAGAATTCTTCGCCGGCGTGAACCCAGCTGCTGTTTTCTGTTTCAAGGCTTTGCCCCCGTGTTGTGCATTGAATCCGCTGGTGAACTGGCTGGCGCCGGCTAGGAATCGCCCAGGAATATTTACCTCATTCGAGCCTCGACGCATCTTGAATTGTTCAACTTTGGAAACAAGCAAGGGGGAAAGCATCGACGCCCCTTCCGCCTGCGTTTTCCCTGCAAGAGCGAGGGGGCTGAAGAAGTTGTTTTGGAACGAGCCCAGATCGGGCGCGCTGCGCAATCGTGGGAACCGGCACAATGCGTGTTCCACGCATGTTCCGCAGGCGGCTTCTTCCTGCGGGGGACGTCGCCAACGAGACGATTTATTCGGCAGGACCACCGAAGCAGACGCCTGTGACATGCTCGGGGGCGCGGAGGACTTCCCGCCACTTGACCGCATCGGAGGAGACCAGGATGCGTCCCTTCCAGCGAGAGCCGACGAAGCGTCCGTTCCCATAGGTCGCCGCGATCGGTGCATTTTCGTTGGCCACCGCGGTCCAGCGTCGGCCATCCGGGGAGAAAAAGGTGGCTCCTAAGCCGATGCCGACAAATTGTTTGCCGGTCCACAGGACGGTGTTGATGTGCTGACCTTCCTCGGCGACGACGCGGTCCTGCCAACGCAGGCCGTCTTCGCTGGTCATCCGCAGGCCGTGCAGGCCGCCTCCCACGTAGACCCCTGCCCCGAAGGCGATGCTGATAAAGGTGTCGAGTTCGGGCAGCGGTTCGGCTTCTTGCCACTCTGCCCCGTCGGAGGAGACCGCGACGCGGCCGCGATAACCCACCGCGACGAAGCGAGATCCGCCGAAGGTGGTCCGCATCAGCAGGTTTTCTTTGTACTGATGAACCTTCCATTGCCGGGCATCTGGGCTGACCATCGTCGTGCTCTGGTTGCCATTCATGTCCCCGCCGATGGCCACGTACCGCTGATTGCCGTAGGCGATATCGAGGATGCGGGCCTTTGGATCCTGCTCGCTAAGTCGGCTCCAGGCGTCTCCCTGGGGGCTGGCAAAGTAGGCGGCCTTGTTGCCGTACTTTGCCAAAAGGACGAACCGATTGTCGCCGTAGAGACCGCTGCTGAAGACGTAATTGTCTTTTTCGAGGATTGGTTCCGACCAGTGCTCCCCATCGGCCGAGTGCATCCGCAGTCCTTGGTGGCCGTAGGCAACGAAGGTTCCCGATTCCGCCATCATGTGCTTTCGCCCATCGGTTAACTGAGGTTCGGTAAGCGGCCATCGAAGGCCGCCGCAGGAGAGACACGGCTTTCCCCGAACTCGCTGGCCGGCACCCCGATCCGATCAAGCATTTCGATATACAGGTTCGACATCGGCGTTCCCTGTGGGTAGCGAAGATGCCGGCCCGTTTTCAAGGTCGCTTGAGCATTGCCGACGAGCATGGCGGGGTAGTCGCTGCGATGGTGACCCCCGTCGGCCATGTACGAGGTGTACAGCAGCAGCGTGTTATCCAGGAGCGAGGATCCACCTTCGTCGATCGCCTTCATCT
>CAYNVI010000507.1:0-3797 GCA_964400585.1 uncultured Pirellulaceae bacterium
CAGGTCTCCCGGGGTGAGTGGTTTACCGATATAAACGCCGTCTCCGCCAAGGTATTCCAGGGCATCTTAGCTTCCTTGCGCCGCAGGCTCGGCTTCCAGCATCCCTTCGATGTCCTCTTTCAAACGCTTGAACGAGCGGGGGTTGCTCCAGGAATACAGCCCGTCGATTTCACCGGCGGGGTTCACCAGGATCAAGCGTTCGGTGTGCGCCGCCTTGCCGACCGGCACCTGGTACATCTCTTCGCCGACGCGCCGAATGTAGTTCAGGTCGCCGGTCAGGAACAGCCACTGATCGGGATCGGCACCGAACCGCGCTGCGTATTCCTGCAGCGCTTCGGGAGTGTCGTTATCGGGGTCGACGGTGATCGAGAGGAAACGGACCCCCCGTCCCGCAAACGTTTCCTGCAGTTCCTGCAACTTTTGATTCTGCATGATGCAGATGCTGGGGCAGGTGCTGAAGAAGAAACTGACCACGTAGGGCTGGCCGGTCAAATCTTCGCTGGCAACCTTTTCGCCGCTCCGTTCGGTCAGCTCGAACGATTGCAGCCAGTCATCGCCTGGATCGAGTTGAGGGGGGGGCGGCGGTTCGATCCGCGTCGGTCCTTCCGCAATCCGCTGCGGATCCGACGCACCGACCTCGACCGCGGCTTGCCCCGCCTCTTCGACCGCCGGCGACCGCAGGCTGCGAATCAGCAAGCCGATGCCGATCCCGACGACCAGGATCACCACAATGTTCAACAGTGTTTTCATCAGACCACCAAATCAGCTTGCTTACTACCACGCATCAGGTATCCGGCCAGCAGCAACATGACCGTCATGAATGCCAAGCTGACAACCCAATTGGTCAAGGACGAGGGGGCGAAGCCTTCGAGCGAAAAATCGACCTGGGGATAAAGGAGTTGCCGCATCTCTGCCAAGCCATAGGTCAGCGGGTTGATCCGCATCACCCAGCCGAGCAACCACTGCCCCAGGCTCAAGCCGTCCGCCCCGCCGACCGGGACCGGAAAGAAGGTCCCGCTGAGCAGCCACATCGGCATCAGCCCCAGCATCATGATCGCATGGAAACCCTGCGTGCTGTCCATCGGCCAGGCGACGATCATTCCCAGCCCGCACATCGCCACCGCCAAGACAGCCAGCAGCGCGAGCAAGGGGAGCAATTGCCAAGACACCGGCGCAGTTTGGAAGAGGACCACCAGGGCCAGGAAGACGACTGCCTGCACCCAAGCGATCGCGGCCCCGCCTAAGACCTTTCCGGCCAACACGGGCCAACGCCCGACCGGGGCCACCAGCACCGCCTGCATGAAGCCTTCGCGACGATCCTCGATCACCGAAATCGTCGCGAAGATCGCCGTGAACAGGACGATCAGGGCGATGGTGCCCGGCAGGAAGAATTGCATGAAATCTTGCCCGCCCGCGCCTTCAAACGCCCCCCGCAATCCGGTCCCAAAGAGGACCCAAAAGAGCAGCGGCTGGACGATCGCCGCCACCACGCGGTTGCGTTGTCGGAAAAAACGGGTCCACTCCCGCGTCGCCAGCATCCAAGCTGCCGCCGTGCCGCTCGGGACGAGCGACCGCGGGGAGCCCTCGGGCGGCTGCGGAGACCGACCGTTGCCGAACGCCGCCGCACGCGGCTGCGCATCCGAGCTGCTGGGATCATGGTTTACTGTTGCCGTCATCAAAAGCATTTCCCGGTCGTGAGAGGGAAGGCCGCCCGTCCGCTCACGGCACCGGGTCGGCAGCACGTTGGTCTTCAAAAAATCGATGCCCCGTCTTGGCGATGAAGACATCTTCCAGCCCGGGCCGCCCCACGGTGATCGACTGCGCCAAGGGCCCGAGCGTCTCGGCTAATTGCGGGACCAGCGCCGCCGGTTCGGCGACGTGAATCCGCAACTGGTGCTGAACCCGCTGCGGGGCCAGCTGCAACTGCTCGCGAACGATCGTTTCAGCCCGCTCGGGGTCGGCGGCGATCACCGTCACCAATCCCTCGCCCAGCGAAGCCCGCAGCGCCTCGGGACGGCCTTCGGCGATCACCGCTCCGTCGGCCAAGATCGCCAGCCGATCCGCCTTCTCGGCTTCCTCCAACAGATGCGTCGTCAGCAGGATCGTCATCCCCTCGGCGGCCATCGACCGCAACGCTTCCCAGAGGTCTAGCCGGGCCCCCGGATCGAGCCCCGTACTCGGTTCGTCCAGCAACAGGACCGGAGGGCGATGCAACATCCCCTTGGCCAACTCCACACGTCGTTTCAATCCGCCCGACAGCGTTTCGCAAAAATCGCCTCGACGGGAGGTCAGCCCGAGCAGTTCCAGGACTTCGTCACGACGCTGCCGCAGCCGCTCGCCGCTCAGCCCATACAAGGCCCCCTGGCAGGCGATGTTTTCATCGACCGTCAGTTTCTTGTCCAAACTGGGCGACTGAAAGACGATGCCGATCCGCCGGCGAACGTCCATCGGCGAACTGCCGACCTCCGCCCCCGCTACCTGAATGCGTCCAGACTGCAGCGGCATCAGGGTCGAAACGAGGCGGAACAGCGTCGTTTTCCCGCTGCCGTTGGGGCCCAGGAGGGCGAAGATCTCTCCCCGGCGGACGGTCAAATCAAGACCCTGGAGCGCCCTCAGCCCGCCATATTGGTGCGTCACCTGCTCGATGACGATGGCCTCGCTGACAATAGCCTGGCTGACAATCGGATCGCTCGAGGCGGGTACCTGGACGTCGCTCAACGGTTCAAACTCGCAAGGGAAAAAGGGTCGGCTGGCGCGCCTCGCTCGCTGGAGAACGTAAACGCCGGCGTTCATCCTACTCCGAAAAAAATCCGGTAGCAGGGGAGGGGTGGCGAAAGCAAGCGTCGCAAGCGGGCATAGTCGGCGCGCCCCCCCTCGCTGGACAACGCAGCTTTTGGATCCAAATCCTGTGTTTCACGCTGCGTATCGGTCATTTGAGCGGTTTCGGCGTTAGCCGCCGGCTCGTCCACGAGAGGGCGGGGGCTAGCGCCCCCCCGCTCACGAAAAGGGACGCGGTTCCGCTAGGCTCTGTCAGAAAACCGCCCCTCATCCTTTCCTTCTCCCCCGCTATCCGCTGCGCGGCGGGGGAGAAGGGACATAGCGGAGTCGCTGCGCGACCCGTTTTTCAGTTTTCTGGCAAAGCCTAGAACATCGACGCGATTACCAACACCAGCATCGCCGCCGGCAATTGCAGCAGCGAGGCACGCATCATCCGGCGGGCCGACGGGGTATCGCGGTCTCGCGCAAACCGCAGCGAGGCAGTCAACAATCCGCAGGTTGTCAGCACCATCGCCCCCGCGAACCCCCACCACAGCGGCCCGCTGACCAGCAACTGGGTCAAGGCGATCAACACCGCCAACAGCGCCACCGAACCGACGACCGATTGCCACGCCGCATTCCGCCCCGTCGGCTCGACCACCGGCGTCATCCGAAAACCCGCCTCCCCATACTCCCGCCGGTACATCCAGGCGATCGCCATGAAGTGCGGATATTGCCAAACCATCAAAACCGCCACCAGCAACCAGCCGACCAGGTCGCCGCTGCCTCCCCCCGCGGCCGTGTAACCGATCATCATCGGCAATGCGCCCGAGACGGCGCCGACGGTCGTGTTGAAAGAGGTTCGCGTCTTCAAAGGCGTGTAGATCACTACGTAGGTCAACCAGGTGGCGACGCCCCAGGCAGCCGGCACGATGCCCGCTGTCTGCCACAAGTAAACGGTCCCCGCTCCGCCCAACAGCCCGCAGTAGGCCGATGCCGCCGGCATGCCGATGCGTCCAGCCGGCAAGGGACGTTGGCGG
>CAYNVI010000508.1:0-3796 GCA_964400585.1 uncultured Pirellulaceae bacterium
TGAGCGGTTTCGGCGCTAGCCGCCGGCTCGTCACGGGAAGGCCGGGGGCTAGCGCCCAATCCGCTCACAAAAAGTCGCGCTGCCCAGCTAAGCCCTCAAGCGGGAATGCCCGCCGCCAACTTGCGAGACGCGGGCGGCATCCGATCAGTCGGCGTCGCCGGGGAGGGCAGGGCCTTCTTCGGCGAGCCGGAACATCCGGTCGAGACGCGTGATCGCCAACACTTCGCGGACCGCCGGCTGCACATCGCTGATTTCCACGTCGATCCCCAGCACCGTCGCCTTCGCATGGAAGTCGATCAGATGGTTGAGCGCGAGGCTGGCGATCGAGCTGACGCCGCCCAAATCGAGCTGCACCGACTTGATGCTCTGCGAGCAGCTTTCCAGCGCCGCCTGCAATCGCTCGCTGATCTCCTGGGCCACCTCCGGCTCATTCAGCTGCGGGCTGAGGAAACGGGCAACCAAGTCCTCGCCACACTGCGAAACAGTGACGCGATCGGGTGCGATACTCATGCGGATCCAATGCCCTGGGGGCAGCCGTCAAGGGTGGTCTGGGACGGAAATCAGGCGGCTTCTCGGGGCCTCCCCGCAGCGGGCGGGTCGCCCCACGGCCGCGGCGCCCGCAGGGGCCCCGGATGGGGCCAAGCGAGCGCGATTGCTTGCACGCCGATGGATTATCTTACTGTGCAGGGGTCTACGACGGCAAGGCGAAATGCCGCTGGCAGCCACGGGCTGACCTGATGAAAATGTGCCAAGCTGGGCAACCGGGGCATTGGTGGTGGGGCGATGTCGTGTGGCCGAGTGAGCCTCGGCTTGGCCCCCTGGCTCCCTCCCCCAAACCGTTCGTGGTAACGTCATCCATAATGGCGACGTTTTTCGCGCGAATGGGTTGGGGGAGGGGGGACGAAAAAAGCTTCGCCCGCTGAACAACGGCGGGGACAACGGTCGCGGCCGACCGGCCGCCTATTCTTCTTCGTCGTCGCTGCAGGGCGGGAGCGGATCGACGTGCCGACCGGCGACGACCATGTTGTCGCAATGGACGACGACGTCGTAGCCGCGGTGGGTGAGGACTTCCGCTACGCTGTCGTTGAGGACGCCGGCGATCTTGCTGACTTCGGTGGCCCGGTAGTTCGAGAGGCCGCGGGCGACCTCGCGGCCGTCGCGACGGCAGAGGGCGACGACGTCTCCCCGGCGAAACTCCCCGATGCAGTGGGTGATCCCGATCGAAAGGAGGCTCGCTTTGCGTTCGGTCAGCGCCCGGGCGGCGCCCTCGTCGATAAAAATGCGTCCGGCGACGGCGGCGGCCGAATCGATCCAGCGGCGGACGCCGCGCATCGGATCGTCCGAGGGGAAGAACCAGGTGCCGACCGCTTCGCCGGCGAGCAGGCGATCGAGCACATCATCACGGTGGCCGGGAGCGATCACGGCGTGATGGCCGTGCGAGATCGCGGTCCGCGCCGCCCGCAGTTTGCTGGCCATGCCCCCTTTGCTGAGCCCGCCGCGGCGGTCGTCGGCGAGCCGCATCACCGCTTCGTCCAGCTTTTCGACCGCGGTCAGCAGGTGACTGCCGGCGCGCTTGGGGTGTCCGTTGTAGAGCCCGTCCACGTCCGAGAGGATCACCAGCAGCGCGGTGCTGAAAAGCCCGGCGACGGCGGCGGCGAGCCGGTCATTGTCGCCGAAGGTGGTCATCAGTTCGCCGACCGCGACCGAGTCGTTTTCGTTGACGATCGCGATCGCCCCGAGGGCGTGGATCTCCGACATCGCGTTCCGCACGTTCAGGTAGCCGGTCCGGCGGCGGAGATCCGCGGCGGTCAGCAGGACCTGGCCCGCATGGCGATCGTGCTGGGCCATGGCGGTCTCGTAGGCATGGATCAATTCCGTCTGACCGACCGCCGCGATCGCTTGCAGCTTGGCCAGCCCGGTCGGCCGCGTCGAAATCCCCAGTTTTCCCATCCCCGCCCCGACCGCCCCGCTGCTGACCAGCACGACCTGGCGGCCGCTGTCGGCGAGGCGACAGAGTTGTTCGGAGAGGAGCCCGACGCGGCGGAGATCCAGGAGGCCATCGGCTCGGGTCAGAACCCGCGTGCCGACCTTGACGATCACCGTCTGCGCGTCGGCGATCGCTTGCTGGCGGCGGATATCAGGGGAAGCCGAAGGAGGCATGAAGGACATCGATTCCAGCAGACAGCAGGAAAGGGGAGCGAGCAAGAACCGTCGATTGTCCGGTTTCCCGGGAGCCTTTGGCAGGGGGGGGCGGTGGCAAAGGGACGTGCGGCGACGCGGCCTCCAAGGGGTTCGCGGCCGCCCAGCGGGACCCGCCGCCGGGCAGGCTGCCCGACGGTCACTCGCTGGGGGGGCGGAGGAGGGCGGGATGGCCCCGACCTTTGCGGTTCTGCGGGCGGGGGAGGGAGCGCCGGGCGATTGCTGGAAAACTTGAGCAGAGTAGACTGCAAATCGGCTGTCCCGCCCGACGCAATACGCTAGGATCACAACCCCGTGCATGAAGCTGGCCCGGAAGCGTCCTGCAGTCCCGAGCAGCGCTGGGGCGGGGCGGGCGTCGCGTTCCCCCGGGCCGTGCGATGCAGCCCCGGTATTGCCGCGGCGGTCGCAGCCGACTTCCCTGCATTCCTCTCCATCATCCGAAACTTTTATGAGTGAGCTGCACCACGAATGCGGCGTCGCCGCCCTGTACCACATGAAGGGGCGGAAGAGTCCGCTCTGTACGGAGCGCGGCCCCAAGCAGATTTCTCGGCTGATGCCGCGGATGCTGCTCGACATCCAAAACCGCGGCCAGCTTGCCGCCGGGATGACGACCTTCGATCCGAAGCGTCCCGAGATCCTGAAGACTCGCAAGGATGTGGGGAGCGTCTCCGAAGTCTTTCGCCTGAATCACCGCTTCAAGAGCGAATCGCTGATGCGGCAACTGGCCGGGCGGGCGGCGATCGGGCATGTCCGCTACGCCACCTGCGGCCAGGACGATCGCAGCTACGCCCAGCCGTTCGAGCGGGTGCACATCCACAAACGGAAGTGGTTCAGTTTCTGTTTCAACGGCCAACTGTCGAACTACGGGTTGCTGAAAGACCGCCTGATGGCCAACGGCGAGCACCATCTGGCCTTGAACACCGACACCGAAATCATCCTTCACGAGGTGGGTCGGTTACTGAGCGAATGCCAGGGGGAGCCGGACTGGATCGAACTGATCGGGCAGGCGACGAAGGATTTCGATGGGGCCTACAGCATGGCGTTGCTGACGGCCAAAGGGGAGCTGCTGATCGTCCGCGATCCGCTGGGGATGAAGCCGATGTGCTACGCGACCGACGGGTCGTTGTTCGCCGCGGCCAGCGAGAGCATCGCGCTGTTGAATATCGGATTCGAGCCCGAGCAGATCTTTTCGCTGCAACCTGGCCATGCGATCCTGGTCGACGCCAACGAAGGGATGCGGATCTTGCCCTTCGCGGAAAGCACTTCGAAAGCCCACTGTTTTTTCGAGTGGATCTACTTTGCCAACGTCGCCAGCACGCTGGACGATCGCAGTGTCTACCTGAGCCGGACACGGTTGGGAGAAGAGCTGGCGTCGATGGAACGGGAGGAAGGCATCTACGACTGGAACCGCGACGATACGATCGTGGTGCCGGTGCCGGACACGAGCAAAGCGGCGGCCGATTCGATGGCCTATGCGTTGGGGCTGCCGAGCCGGGAAGGGCTGATGCGGAATCGCTACGCGGGGCGAACCTTTATCGAGAACGGGCTGGCGCGAAAAGCGAAGGCGGCCCGCAAGTACACGCCGCTGCGGGAAGTG
>CAYNVI010000509.1:0-3793 GCA_964400585.1 uncultured Pirellulaceae bacterium
CGCGGAGCGGGTCAGTTCCTGGTCGACGGGACCCGTGAATTACAACGCGCCGTCGAGGCGGGCCTGCCGATGCAAGAGCTGTTCGTCAGCGAACGCATCCTGCAAGCGGCAGACGACGACGCCGATCGACCCGAGGCCGACTTGGTGGCCAATTTGGTGGCCAATTTGGTGGCCCGTGCCCGCCAGGCAGGCTGCTTGACCGGCTTGGCCGACCGGGTCTTTGCGAAACTCTGCTTTGGCGATCGCGACGAGGGATTGGTCGGGCGGTTCCTCACCCCTGACCGCTCGCTCGAGCAGCTGACCGTACCGACCCAGCCGCTGGTCGTCGTCCTCGATCAACTGGAGAAGCCAGGCAACATCGGTGCCGTGCTGCGTTCCGCCGACGCGGCCGGCGTCGATGCGGTGATCTGTGCCGAACCGGTCGGCGACCTCTTCAATCCCAACCTGATCCGAGCCAGTCTGGGGACCGTCTTCGCCCTTCCCCTGGCCGCCGCGCCCCGGGCGGAGGTGCAACGTTGGCTGCAGGCCCGTCGGATCCAACCGCTCGCCGCCCGCGTTGAGGCGAGCAAGCCGCTCTGGCAAACCGATTTGCGCGGCCCCGTCGCGATCGTCTTAGGAACCGAGGCGGAGGGACTCGATGACAGCTGGTCCGGCCCCGGGATCCACATTCCCATGGGAGGGATCGCCGACAGCCTGAATGTCTCGGTCACCGCGGCCATCTTGATGTTCGAAGCCCTCCGGCAACGCAGCGCCTGAACCTGCCTCCGACCCGCGTCTTGATCGCCGAGACGCAGCCCCCAAATTACGACCGCCAGCCGGCTTCCCCACCACAATGGCTAGGTTCAACTACAAAATCGCTAATGATGGAACAATCGCATTCCGATGAATAAAGCGGACGACCGGTTTCGGCTCGCAGGCGAGCCGCCGGGGGGTGCGCTTTAGCCAGTGCACCGGTTATTGACCGGTAAAAGGCAAGGACGCGGAATGCTACGACAGAACCTTCAAGATCGACGTGCTCGCCAGCGGCAATGGGCAAGGACCGCGCTCGCTGCCTTGTTGACCGCAAGCATGGGGCAAACCGCAGATGCCGGCGATGCCTTGGAAAATCCGTTCATCCACGCTCGACCGCCCCTACCGGTCACGCAGCAGCGGCAGCCCGAGGAATCCGGCCCCGTGCCGGCCCGGCAAAACCCGTTTTGTGAGGTCCCGGCAGCGGACGAGCTGGTCACCCTGACGGCGGGTAAGCTCCCCCAGAAAGCCGCCCTGCATCGTACCACCACTCAATTGCGGCTGCGGCCGATCGACCCGCCTGACGCGCCCCAGAAAACGGCCCAAGCAGGCCGTGCCGCGGCGGCCGAGCCCCCGCTGTCGGCACCGCGCGAGAATGGCTTCGTGCTGCGACGCGTCGCCCAAGCAGCGCCGTCGACCGAGCCAGCGCCGTCGACCGAGCCAGCGCCGTCGACCCAGCCAGCTTCGCGGAGCGAGCCGTTGACCAAGGCGGCGGACAGCTCGCCTGGTCTCGCCTCCCCGGCGACACCCGCGGCGACGACATCTGCACCGGAAACATCTGGGCGAAAGACGGCGCAAGCGAGCTTTGACGCGGAGGAAAAATTGACGGAAGTCGACGGGGCCGTGACCTTCAGTCTTTCCGACCTCGACGAACCCGCCGCAAAACCGGCACCCCAGCAGAAGGCCGACACCGCGTCCGCTCCGGAGAAGCCGCCGCAACCGCGCCATCCCAGCCCGCTGCAGGAAGCGGCTCCCCTGGTGCTCGAGCCTATCGAGGCCGCTGCGGAGGCGAAGCAAACCGCGATCGCAGCGGCGCGGTCGGCGAACGCTCCGGCGAAGCGTGCCGAAGCAAAGCCGATCACGACTGGCTCGAAACGGGCGGACCAAGCGGACTTGCCCGTACCGCAACTGCTGCGGCCCGCCGCCCCGGTACTGACAGCCAACGACGCGCCAGCGCCCGTTGTCCCGGCCGCTCCGGGCGCTCGTGCGAACGCCACGGAGACGAACAAGCCTGCGGCCGCAGTGCCGCTACAACCGCTTCCGCAACTCCCCGCCCCGGAGCCCGCTGCCAACCGGCAACCGTCGGATGCGGTCCCACCGGCCTCACGCTCGGCCAGCCGAGCGGAGACCACGGCGAAACCTGCCCAAAACGCCTCCGCGACGGCGCCAGGACAACCCAAGCACAGTCCCTACACCGAACGGGCGCCGATCGTTGTCGATCGCAAAGCGGTTTCCAAGATTGGACAAGACCTGCCGGGCGATTCCTCCGAGGCCGCCTTGATCCGGGGTGAATCCTCGCTGGTGATCGATGTGCCCGAAGACATCACCGACGTGATCGACAAGGCTCCCGCAGGCCAACCGAACACCACCGGTTCGCGGATGTCCGAAACCTCCGCCGAAGACCTGTGGAAGGCGGTCGACCGATCGCAGGCCTCGTCCGGTTCGCCAGCCCAAGCCGACCCGACCGCAGCCAAACCCGCAATCGCTCGCGTGGCCGCCGCCTCGCCTTCGTCTCGACCCTCCTCGCCACAGTTTCAACAAACTGCGGCGAAGGCGCAGGAAGTCTCGGTAGCGGCGGCCGGAATCGCGGCCTTGCCGTTCTCCGACAAGGTGGCGTGCTTTGCCGTCGAGGACCGTTCGATCTGCCAGATCGTCGCCACCCGTGAAGACGAACTAAGAGTCCTCGGCCAGCAGGAAGGCCAAACGCGGATTGCCGTCTGGTTGGGACCACGCGAATCGACCACACCGCAGATTTTTCAAGTGCAGGTCACTGCAAGCGAAGCGGTCGACGAGACGACGTTGGCCCTGGCCGCCAACAAACTCAATCACTCCTTGACCCAGACCTTTCCGGGCGCGCAAGTGCACGTGATCGCGGGGGACGGCAAGCTGACCGTGCATGGAACGACCCAGGGGGACGAAAAGGCACGACGCATCATGCGTCTGATCCGCCAGGCCTGCTTGGTTCCCGTCATCGACAAGATCGTAGTTCGCTAAGAGCCTATCCGGAAACCAGCCAACTGGCCGCGCAGCGGCTCCTTGCGTTCCCTCTCGCCCCGCGCAGCGGGGCGAGAGAGGTAGGGTGAGGGGGTTTCCGGAAAGGCACTAAGACAACAAAGCAACAGTACTCGGGCGCGCCATCACCACAGCCGGCACGCCAGGGCTTGCTCCAGGCGATGTCGATCTCGGCGATCTCGAGAGACGCATCAACACCAAGCGAACGGCTTGCCGTTCGACCAGGGTCCCTACGGGATGCGGACTTTGGAAATGGATTTACTGGTGAGTGCCTCACTCGCCTTCGTGTAAGCGCGATAAGGGGTATCGCAATGTTCAAACGTCTCTTTCCAAACCAAACGTTCCCATGGGCTCGGGTGGCTTTGCTGGCCGCGGCGGCGGCGGCCTCCGGCGGAAACGCTGCAAACGCTCAGGCGTTAGGCGATGCCCCGCTGCCGGGTCCACCGGCGGCTGCCCAAAGCGAGGACGATGCCCTCGATCTGGCTCCGGGCGAAATGCTGCTGAATCCCGAGCAGATTCCGGCCGAACTGCGCCCGAAGTTCCCGGAACCGGTGGCCGACGTTCCCCGCGGACCCGCAGGAAACGTCGGGCCGATGGCCGCCGCCAATTTTGGTGGTTGCCCTCCGCGATACATCGGCCGCTTCGACGCGCTCTACTGGACCAATGACAGCGCCGACGGCGTCACGATGACGCCCGACTACGCCCTCGACGACTTCGATTTCGAGCCGGGCTTTCGCGCTTCGCTGCGACGCCAGTTCGATTGCGTCGATGG
>CAYNVI010000510.1:0-3789 GCA_964400585.1 uncultured Pirellulaceae bacterium
GCCCGCCGCCTGCTGATCACATCGCACGACGCCTTCAATTACCTGGGACGGGCCTATGGAGTCGAAGTCAGGGGAGTGCAGGGGCTCTCCACCGATTCGGAAGCGGGGCTGCAGCAGATCAATGCCTTGGTCGACTTGATCGTGGAGAAGGAGATCGCGGCGGTCTTCGTGGAAAGCAGCGTTTCGCAGAAGAACATCCTCGCCTTGATCGATTGAGCGGCCTCGCGCGGTCACGAGGTCGCGATCGGCGGGGAGCTGTACTCCGACGCGATGGGACCGGCGGGAAGCTACGAAGGGACCTACGTGGGGATGCTCGACCACAACCTGACGACGATCGCTCGGCAACTGGGGGGAGACGCTCCGGCGTTGGGCCTTCATGGCAAACTCGCTCCGTAAGCCCGCCTGGGGGGACTGCCCGATGCCTGATGCCACCGCGGCTGCCGCCGCCTGCCCTTTGTCGATCGACGATCTGACGGTCGCTTACCATCGCAAACCGGTCCTGTGGGACGTCGAATTCGAGATCCCCGCGGGCAGCCTGGTCGGGGTCGTCGGTCCCAATGGTGCCGGCAAGAGCACGCTGTTGAAAGCGGCGATGGATCTGATCCCTAAAGCTTCCGGCCGTGTCGCTTTTTTTGGCCAACCCTACCGCGCGATGCGTCAGCGCGTCGGTTACGTCCCCCAGCGGGAAAGTGTCGATTGGGACTTTCCGGTCGATGCGTTGGATGTCGTCACGATGGGGCTGTACCGCCAGATCGGCTGGTGCCTGCCGGTGCGAAAACGCCATCGCGAAGCGGCCATGGAAGCCCTCCGGCAAGTCGGCATCGCGGAGCTTGCTCATCGTCAGATCAGCCAACTTTCCGGGGGGCAGCAGCAGCGCACCTTCCTGGCCCGAGCCCTGGTGCAGAACGCCGATCTGTACCTGATGGATGAACCTTTCGCCGCGGTCGATGCGGCGACCGAAAAAGCGATCGTGGCGATCTTGCGGCAGATGCAGCAGGCCGGCAAGACGGCCCTGGTGATCCACCACGACCTGCAAACCGTCCCTTCCTATTTCGATTACGTCGTCCTGCTGAACATGCGCGTCGTCGCTCACGGACCGACCGACGCGGTCTTCACCCCGGAGAATCTCCACAAGACCTATGGCGGACGGCTGACGCTTCTCGAGGAGGCTTCCGAAGCGATGCGACGGCGGGAGCGTTCGCTGTGAACCGTCTGGTGCTTCGCCCGCCGCGCGGGCCGTCGCGGCGGTCCGCTCGCTGCCTCCGGTTTCTGGGGGCGGCAGGCCTTGTCGCTTGCAGCCTGCTGGTGGTCAGCCCCCCGGCGACGGCGAGTCAGACGCTGGCGGTGCCGACCCCCGCGGCGGCGGTCGCGGCTCCGGCCCCGGCGGCCGCGGCCGCTTCGACGGAGACACCGAATCGCCCCGGTCGCTGGCTGCGGTTGGTCACCTTGCGGGATTACAACACGCGCGTGGTCGTTCTCGGGACCGCCCTGTTGGGGATGGCCAGCGGGCTGGTCGGCAGCTTTACTTTATTGCGGAAACGGGCCTTGATGGGCGATGCCCTGGCCCATGCCACCCTCCCCGGGATCGGGCTCGCCTTCATCCTGGCCACCGTCGCCGGGCTGGAAGGAAAATCGCTGCCGATCCTATTGGCCGGGGCGGCGGTCACGGGACTGATCGGGGTCGCGGGGATCCTGTTCATCCGGAACGCGACCCGCTTGAAGGAAGACGTCGCCCTGGGCGTGGTGCTCAGCGTCTTCTTTGGCGCGGGGCTCGCCTTGCTGGGAATCGTCCAACAGATGGAAGCGGGGCATGCGGCCGGCTTGGAAGCCTTCATCTACGGCAAGACCGCTTCGATGGTCGACGACGACGCCTGGCTGATCGGCGGTTCGGCGCTTGTTTGCCTGCTTGTTTGCAGCTTGCTGTTTAAGGAATTCAAGCTGCTTTGCTTTGACGAAGCGTTTGCCGGTTCGCGGGGATTCCCCACCCTCGCTGTCGACATCGTCTTGATGGCCCTGGTCGTAACGATCACGATTGTCGGCTTGCAGGCGGTCGGGCTGGTTTTGATGATCGCCCTGCTGGTCATCCCCGCGGCGGCGGCCCGCTTTTGGACCGAGCAATTGTTTCCGCTGGCGATCCTTTCAGCCTCGCTGGGGGCGGTCGGTTGCCTGTTGGGGGCGTCGCTCAGCGCGCTGGTCCCGAAGTTGCCGAGCGGGGCGATGATCGTGCTGACATCTTCTTTCTTTTTCCTGCTCAGCCTCCTGTTCGGATCCCGCCGCGGCCTGACCGTGCGGCTTGCGCGGCGGTGGCGTTTGAACCGCCGGATCGACCGTCAACATTTGCTCCGGGCGATGTACGAGTTCCTGGAATCGCAAACCGATGCGGGCCGCGATGTGCATCGGGCGGTCCCCCGCACGCATCTGCTGGGTGAACGAAGTTGGGGATCACGGCGATTGGCGCGCTGCGTCGCCCGCTGCCGCCGGGAAGGACTCGTCTTCCGCCCCGACGACGAGACGGTGGAACTGACCGGTCGCGGCTTTTTCGAAGCCGAGCGGCTGACCCGCCAACATCGTCTGTGGGAACTCTATCTGATCACCCATGCCGATATCGCGGCGACCCGCGTCGACCGGGATGCGGACGCGATCGAACACATCTTGGAGCCGGCGATGGTACAGACCCTGTCGCGGTTGCTTCACGCCGGTTCGAGCGACGAGGGGATGCCGCAGAGTCCGCATGCGGCGCCTCCGGTCACAGCAGGAGGCCTTGGCGATGATCGCTGAGCTGAACCTGAGCTGGGGGCTCGACGGCTGGATCATCCTGGCCGGCGCCCTCTCCGCCGTCGCCTCGTCGTTGCTGGGATGCTTCCTGGTCCTCCGCCGGATGAGCATGTTGGGCGATGCGATCAGTCATGCGGTCTTGCCAGGACTGGCGGCGGCGTTCCTGATTTCGGAGAGTCGCAGCAGCGTCACGATGTTTCTGGGGGCGGTCCTCGTCGGCATCCTGACCGCCATGCTGACCGAGTGGATCCGCGGCTACGGGCATGTCGACGAGGGGGCCTCGATGGGGGTCGTTTTCACCACCCTGTTTGCCCTCGGGTTGGTCTTGATTGTGCAGGCGGCCGACCACGTCGACCTCGACGCCAGTTGCGTCCTCTACGGGGCGATCGAAACGATCCCGCTCGACACGTGGAGGCTGTTTGGCTGGGAGATTCCCCGCGTGGTGGTCATCCTCACCGCGGTCACCATCCTCAACCTGCTGTTTGTCGTCGGCTTCTACAAGGAGCTAACCCTGTCCTCGTTCGATCCCGCCCTGGCCACCGCCGCGGGGTTCAGTGCTAAGGGGATGCACTACCTGTTGATGACCCTGGTCGCGGTCACGGCGGTCGCCTGCTTCGAGAGTGTCGGGAACATTTTGGTCGTCGCGATGATGGTGGTCCCGCCGGCTGCCGCCTACATGCTGACGCACCGACTCGGCTGGATGCTGCTGATCAGTTGCGGGATCGGCATCGTCTCGGCCGCCGGAGGGCATCTGGCGGCGTTGCAGGTCCCTCGCTGGTTTGGCTTCAGCAGCACGACAACCGCGGGGATGATGGCCGTGGCGACCGGCCTTTGCTTCCTGGCGGCTGCCCTTTTTTCACCGCAATACGGCGTCCTAGTGCGTCTCCTGCGACAACGGACGCTGTCGTTCAAAATCCTCTGCGACGACATCCTGGCTTTCGTCTACCGCCAGGAGGAAGCGGGCAGCGCGGAAACGGTCGACCTCGGACAGTTGCAACACGCCCTCCTCGCCAG
>CAYNVI010000511.1:0-3785 GCA_964400585.1 uncultured Pirellulaceae bacterium
CCCCCCCGTTATCAGGGCCCCCAGATTGGAAAAGCGGCGGTAGCCGTAGGTGAAGGTCGCGTCGGGGTCCTGGGCCGCTTTCTTCTGCAGGTACCAAGCGATGCCCAGCGAGAGGGCGTCGCCCAGGTCGTGCAACGCGTCGCTGAGGATGGCGATACTATTGGTCGCCAGCCCGCCGACGATCTCGAGCAGCGTGAAGCCGAGATTCAGCAGGAAGGCAAGCCGCAGATTCTTGCCGGCCTGGTTCGTCTCGTTATCGAGTCCCGCGGTCCCGCGGCACGGCCCGTGCTCATGATGGTCGTGCATGTTTGTCTCCTCGGTTGCCGGAAGCCGCGCACCAGCGGTGCCTGCCGCCCCCTTTCCCGATCCTCCGCTGGCGGGCGACGGGCGGGGGCTGCTGCGGCGGTCGCTGAGCTTGCTATCCTACTCGGTATGTAGGGACGCCCCGCCCCCGTCTGCCGTCCTCGCGGAAGCGACCCTGCACCGCTCCGTCCCCGTGACCCTCGAGAGGCTCGCGTGATCCACTGGTTTTCCTCACTGCACCCGATCCTGCAAGCCCTCTTGGCAGGCCTGTTCACCTGGGGGATCACCGCCTGGGGCGCGGCGATTGTCTTCTTCTGCCTGGGGGTCAACCGCAAGTTCTTCGACGCGATGCTGGGGTTTGCGGCGGGGGTCATGTTGGCGGCGAGTTACTGGAGTCTGCTGGCCCCTTCGATCGAGATCGCCACCGCTCAAGGTTGGCCCAGCTGGTTTCCTCCCGCGGCTGGATTCCTGAGCGGGGGGGCGGTCTTGTGGGGGCTTGATAAATCGCTTCCTCACCTCCATCCCGGGCAGCCGATCGAACGGGCCGAAGGGCCGCCGACCCGCTGGCGCCGTTCGCTGCTGCTGGTCACCGCGATCACGCTGCACAACATCCCCGAGGGGCTCGCCGTGGGAGTCGCCTTTGGCGGCGCTTCGATCGGCCTGGAAACGTCGACGCTGGGGGCGGCGATGGCGTTGGCGATCGGGATCGGCATCCAGAATTTTCCTGAAGGCCTGGCCGTCGCGTTGCCGCTCCGCGGCGAGGGGATGAGCCGCCTGAAGGCGTGGGGCTGGGGCCAAGCCTCGGCGATCGTCGAGCCGGTCGCCGCCGTGGTGGGGGCTGCCAGCGTCGTCTACGCCGCCCCGCTGCTCCCCTTTGCCCTCAGTTTTGCGGCGGGAGCGATGGTCTACGTGGTGGTCGAGGAACTGATCCCGGAAAGCCAGCAAGCGAGCAACACCGATCTGGCGACGGTCTCGCTGATGCTCGGCTTTATCACGATGATGTGCCTGGATGTCGGGCTCGGCTGACCCCTGCCCCGGGCGACCGAGCAGGCCCGGGGCGGCCGCTCACGCGTGCCCCCTTACTCGGCCGGTGGATTCGGCAGCAGGCCGGTTTGCGGTTCGCTCGGGAGGGCCTCCAGGACGGGCCCATCGAGCCCCCGCCGCGCGCCCTCGGCCCGCTCGGCGGCACCGACTTCGCCCCCTCTCGACTCGATCGTTTCGACGGCGACCGGAGGCGGCTCGAATAGCATCCCTTGGTCCTCGAGCAGCGGATCGGCCCCGAGCGTCTCGGGACGGATCTCACCCGGATCGATCCACAGCCCCTCGGCGGTCAGCTCCATCGTGCCCAGATCGAGATCGAGGCTGCGGCGGACGACCTCGTAGTTGACCCACACGTTCAGCAGCGAGTTCTGGGCGTTGAGCAAGTCGTTCAAGGCCGAGATCGTATCCCGGGCGGCGGTCGGCCCACTCGACAGGCCACGAGCTTCTCGCAGTTGGCGGATGTCTTCGTTCAACGCGATCTGGCCGGCGGCGATCCGCACCGCCTGGCGTCCCAATTCGAAATTGAACTGGTTGGTCCGCAGCTGCCGGATCTGCCCTCGCAGCAGCTGCCAGATCCCGTCCTCGAACCGATAGTAGCTGCGGCGGGCCTGGTTGAATTCGATCAACGATTGCCGGTAGGTGTTGCGTTCCTGCAATCGCGTCAAAGGCGCATCCCATTGCAAGCCGACCCGCAGCCGTCCCGTGCTCGGCCGGATATCGAACGGATTGTCGGTGGCGTTCTGCATGTCGCCGCTGAAGGTCACGTCGAGCGAACTTTCCAGGTCGTCGGCATTGAATTCGATCAGCCGCCACGAATCGACCAGCGAGGCGCGGGCATTCGCCCAGTCGCGTCGGTTGGCCCGCGCGATGTCGAACGCCTGCCGCGGGTTCAACTGGATGTCCGGCAACAAGACGCTTTCGGTTCGTGCCCGGGCCTGGATCAACTGCAACGCCAAGACGTCCTCGGAGAGTTCGGCGAGCAAGTCCTGCGAGGCGAGGATGATCTCATCTCGCAGCGTTTGGGCGAGCGTCTCTTCGTCCAGTCCGTCGGGCTTGATCGGTTCGGCGAAGCGATCGAGGACATCGAACAGTTCGGCGATCTGCGTTTCGTAACCTTGCAAGGTTTCGGCGAGGCGAGCGTAGTCTTCTTCCAACTCGTCCGAGAGATTCGCAATCCGTTCGAAGTCGAAGATCTCGTCGCTCAAGGTCGGCGTCCCCAGCAAGGCACAGATGCTCTCGCGTTCACTTTGGTACAACTGCCGCAAGGCCTCGATCTGCTCGCGGCGTTGCCCCAGCGACGCCTCGAGGTCTGCCAAATCCTCTCGGACTTGCGGCAGGTCGCGCTGGAGCAACGATTCGCGGATCCGCTCCAAGGGCGCCAATCGCCCGCGGAGACGACCGATCGTGACGGCCAGTTCCGGCGACCAGGAGGCACTCCGCGTCGGCAAACCGGTGTCGGGGTCGATCGTCTCGGTGGAGAAATCGAGCAGCTCGACATTGGTCTGGCCGCTGGCCGTCCGCAGTTCGCTCAACGATTCGCGGCGGGCCCGCAGCTCGTCGTCGATCAGCTGAAACCCTTCCAGCAAGGGGTCGGCGATCTCGCAACAGATGTAGGGGGGCAAGCCGAGTTGACCGAGGAAGCGGTCGACCGACGCCTGGTAGGCGGCCCGCTGGCTGAGCAACTGGGTTTGCCCACTGAGCAGCGCCTGGCGGGCCTGCGCCACCTGCAGTCGCTGCCGCGGGATCGCTTCGGCGTCGTCGGGGATCGTCGTCAGCAGTTCGGTCAGCGTCTCTTCCAGCAGCAGCAGGTTGTCCTGCAAACGGGCGACGTTTTCCTCTTGGTTCTGGATCTGCAGCTGATCTTGCAACAGCCCGATGTAGCCGCCGGCTTGGGCCACGCCGCCGCCGAATCCGCCCCCTCCGCCGCCGCCGCCGCCGAGGCCGGCGAAGCCGCCGCCCAGACCGGTGAACCCGCCCAGACCGACCCCGAACACGCCTCCACTCCGCTGCACGCCCGCTTCGGTGTTCCGCCCGGTGGTGACGTTCAAGTAGAAACTCCGGCGGTAACGCTCGAAAGAACGGACATTGGCCAGCAAGCGGCGCTCGGACAATGTCAATCGCTCCAGGACGCGATCGCGCCCCGCCCCCCGCAACAACGGCTGCACGAGGGCAAAATCGAGGATGGTCGAGGTCCCGCTGGTCTGCACGTTGTCGCCGCTGAGCTCCCAGACGATCGAGTTGGCCAGGCCGACCACCAGGTCCGCCCCCGTGGCGAAGCTCCGCTGCATCGACAGCGGACGCCGCCCGTTGCTGAACGTCCCCACCGACAACTCGCTGCTGCTGTCACCGCCTAAGGTAGCCCGATCGGGACCGTCGGCGGTGAAGAACGTCTGGGCCCCGCCGAAGAACTGGGTGTCAAACCGAAAGCGTTCGCTGCTGAC
>CAYNVI010000512.1:0-3737 GCA_964400585.1 uncultured Pirellulaceae bacterium
CCGGCAGCGGCGAGGTGGTAATCGAATGACGACGTTGCCTGTCAGGTCCGTCGCTGGACGAAGCCCGCGACCCCGCCGCGGCGTCTCGCTGCTGGAATTCGCCGTCTCTTCCTTGATCGTCGGGATCTTGATGCTGGGGATGGCGTCCTCGGTCCAGCTGGTGACCCGGACGGCGTCGCTTGCCGACGGGCCGGCCAGCCGGACCACCGCCGCGGCACGCTGTCTGGAGGAGGTGATCGCCGAGCTGCGTCTCGCCCAAGTGTTTCAGGAGCGTGACGAACACTCGGTCACCTTCAGCGTCCCCGACCGCAACGGCGACGCAGCCCCCGAAAAAATTCGCTTCCATTGGAACCCGGACCGCAACGGCACGCTGCAGCAAACCTTGACGATGAGCAATGACCCGGAGGGAAGTATCACCAAAACGTTGTTGACCGAAGTGGCCGATTGGCAGATCGATTACCAGGTGCGCCGCTGGGGACCGCCGGCGCCCCCCGCCGAGATCGAAAGCGCAGAACGGTTGTTGATCGCCCACGATGATTTCCCCCAAACCGAACAGCTGCGGCTGCTGCTGGTCGTTGTCGATGCGGACCAACCCGAACGCCAGGAGCGAGCGCGACAGGCGTTGGTGGAAAGCTGGGGATACCGGGTGCACCGGATCAGCGCGGATGCATCCGCCCACGATTTCCGTCAAGCCTGGGAAAACCATGATTTGATCTATGTTTCGGAAACCGTGGTTTCCGATGTCGTCGGGCAGAAACTCCGCGAGGCGCCGATCGGTCTGGTTAACGAGGAACCGTACTTGGCCGATGAACTTGGCTTGGCTGATGCGTTGGGACGAGGGACGGAGAGCACGCTGTTGGAAGAGACGATCGGAACCCACTATTTGACCTATGGCTGGCTGCCCGGGGAGCCCCGGACGATGACGTCCAGTCCCCAGCCCGTCCGCTGCCTCTCGTCCCAGCCAGAGAGGCAAGCTCCGGATCTGGAAATCCTGGCCTCAAGGCGAGGCGAACCGGCGCTGGCGGTCGTCCCCGCAGCGGGCGAACTGTTCTGCTCCGAAGGGCAACGCGACGTGAAACTCGGTGTGCAGGAAAGCTTGGCGGACCAGTCGGGAGGTTTGGAATTTGCCGAGCGGTACCTGGCCAATCGGTGGACGCTCGATACGGAAGCCGAATGCTTTTCGATGTCGGCCGACCTGTATGTGCCGCTCGGCAGCGCGGTTCGCTTGGGGATCTACCAAGATGTGGCGGGTCGGCCCGGGACGCTGGTGGCTGAGACGCCGAAGTATCGCGCCGGTCGTACCCGGAACGGGTGGCTGACGGTCGCCTTTGATACGCCGCCGCAGTTACCGCCGGGGAAGTACTGGTTGGCTCTGGGGATGGAAGCGGGCGTGCGGATTCGTTCGGATTCAAGCGGTGGACGCGCCGCGTGGGCCGACACGGGGCAGAACCCGGTCGACGGAATGATGGCCGAATGGTCGGGGACCTACGGCCCCGCAGAAAATCATGCCCGCTACGCACTGCACCTGACCTACGATGCGATCCAGCGTGCGGCGGGACGCCGCGTCCAACTCCCCTGGGGAACCGATCACCTGCAAGTCGATTCGCTGACCGATTCGGGACGAGGTCTGTTGCGCCGGGCCCTGCAGTGGGCGGCCGACCCTTCGCCCGTCGATCAAGCGGCCGCGTTTTCGACCGCGCGCGACGGCTGGCCCGCCCAGTATTTCTTTCCTTCCTTGCCGAGCAACGCGACCGGTTGGAAACTGACCCGCTTGTTCTGCAAATTGAAGGGTGCCGAGGCGGCAGGGGGCGGAGGCCAATTCCGGCTGGCGCATGCTGACCTCCAGCAATTGCCGAGCTCCTTCGTCATCCAGGAGGCGACCGGGGTCTCTCTGGAGGGCCTGCCGAAGGATCGCTTCGAATGGTTCGAAATCCCCCTCGATGCCACCGGCGATTTGCGACCCGATCGCGGGCTCTGTCTGATCCTGGTGCCTCCTTCCTCCGGAACCTTGCTGGGATGTGTGGACCAAGGCGACCCGCAAACGGACCGCTCCCATCTCTGCGTCTCCCGCAGCGGCGGGACTTCGTGGAATCGCCCGGCGGCCACGCACGATCTGCGTTTTTATGCCTATGGCAAGCTGCTGACCGCGGGGGAGCCGCAATGGTAAGCCAGCGGCAAACAGCAGGCCGCAGGGCCAGCGCTGCACCTCGCCACGCCTTCAATCTGTTGGAAGTGACGATCGCGACCCTGTTGGTCGGACTACTGCTCGTCGGTTCGATGAACACGGTCGGGACCCTGGTGTTGAAGCATGGCCTGCAAGCCCAGAACGACGTCAAGCTGGTGCTCGCCCATCATCTGCTCAGCGAGGTCCAGCAAGCCGCCTTCGAAGATCCTCAGGGGGGCAGCGGCCTGGGAACCGACGCGGGCGAACGGCTGTCCGCCCGCGAAGACTTCGACGATGTCGATGATTACCACGGTTGGTCAGAAGCGGAGATCCGCAATCGGCAAGGTATGCCATTGCCAGGCTATACCGGCTTTCGCCGCTCGGTCGCGGTGGAACCCGTGGGATCGGAAGATCCCCAGCAGATCAGCACGCTCCCGTGCGACCTGAAACGGATCACCGTGACCGTGCTCGGTCCCGATCAAAGGCAACGATCAATCTCGGCGCTGCGAGGACGCTTCAGTCCGCTGGATGTGGAACCAGGCGTGCGGGCCAGCTACGTGCGTTCGATTCAATTGCGGCTTCGCCGGCAAGGGGCAAGCCACCCGCTCGATGCCGGCACGCCGATCTTGAATCAAGTGGCCGCCGAGGAGACGCCGTGATCGATTCCCTCTTGTCCCTCTTGGAAAACTGCCGGACCCCTGGCACAACGCGCCGTCCGCGGCGCCGTCCGCGGCATCGTCCGCGGCACCGTCCTTCCGCTGGCCGCGGTGGTTCGACCTACCTGTTGGTGTTGTTTACCGCCTTGATCGTTTCGGTCATCGGGTTTGCCGCGTTTCGTCAATTCCAGCTGCAGGAACGGACGACGCGTTTGGAAAGGGATTGGAATGAAGCGGGGGTGCTGGCGCATTCTTCGGTCGAGTGGGGGCTGACCCAAATCAGTCGGGATTACTGGTGGCGAGAAACCTTTCAGGACTTGCAGGACGAGGCGTTTTCCGAGGAACTCGAATGGGGGCGAGGCGGCCTCCGTTGGCGCTTGCACGATCCCGTCGATGGGGATCTGACCGATGACCCTGCGGATCCGGTGCGGTTGTTTGGAAGTGGCCGGGTGGCAGACAGTGAGCGGGTCTACAGCTGCTTGGCGTGGCCGACCGGGCAGTCGCTCGATGTCCTCCGCTCGGCACTGCACGCCAGCGGCGACATCACAGTCCAAGGGATGCTCGATGTGCGGGAGGGTCCGCTTTCGGCCAACCGGCGGCTGCAGATCGAGGCGGGGCCTTTGCTAGGAGACGTCGAAGCGGACACGATCGATCAGCCCGCTCAGGTGCTCGGCTCCGTCAGCAGTGGCGGGCCGAAAAAAACGATGCCCAAGGCGGTCCTTCACGCGGTCTACCGTTCCCTCGGCAGCGAGATTCCCTTCGCGGATATCAGCGCTTCGCGGCAAGGGTTGCTCGCGGCGCAATTGATCTCGCCGCTCCATCACCCCACCGACGCGACCGCCCGAAATGCCAATGGGCTCTACTGGATCAAGCTTCCTCCCTTCAGCGCCTTGACGATTCGCGACTGTCGGATCGAA
>CAYNVI010000513.1:0-3718 GCA_964400585.1 uncultured Pirellulaceae bacterium
GGCGAGTCTCTTCGGGGAACTGGAAGAGGAGACCGAAGCCGCGGCCGCCGAGGCGACGGTGCCGCTGCCCGATCTCGAAGAATGGCCCGAACGCGAGAAGCTGCAGTACGAAAAGGAAGTCCTCGGCTTCTACCTCAGCAGCCATCCGCTGGCCGAAGACGAACCGAAACTAGCTGCTTTCCGGTCGCATAATACCGACCAGCTGAGCGACGTCAAAGAGCGAGCCGAAGTCATGGTGGGCGGGATGATCAGCTCGATCAAGATCGCCCATACCAAGAATGGAAAACCGGGACAGCCGACCAAATACGCGAACTTCGACCTGGAGGATATGCAGGGCGCCATCCGCTGCATCCTCTGGCCGCGCAGCTACGCCGAGGTCGGCGACCGCGTCCAGCCCGATGCGGTCGTCATCGCCCGCGGGGTCGTCGACCGGCGAGGCGGGGGGGACGAGGTCAACCTGGTGATCAATGACCTGATCCCGATCGAACAGCTCGACAATAAATACACCCGGGGTGTCCGCATCCAGCTTGATCTGGCCAAACATGGCGAGCAGATTTTGCCGCAGGTCCGCGAAATCCTCCGCGGCTACCCCGGGCATCAGGAATTGCTGTTCGCATTACGGATGGACGAGGGGCATGTGGTCCATCTCCGCAGTAAAAAGATGACGGTCGAGGCGTCCCCCGAGATGCGGGCCCGGCTCGATGACCTGTTGGGGACCGGCGGCTACAAGTTGCTGACCACCCGCCCGCAATTGGCGGCCGGCGGGGCCCCCCGGTGGAAACAAGGGAATTGAAGCGGCTCCCAGGATCGAGCCCACTGCGGAGGCCGGAGGGGGGATCGGTGGGGATTGCGGTGCTGGAGCGCTGGCAGACCGGGGAAAATCTCAATTCTGGGCGTAGTTTTTCCCAAATTGTTGTCAGCCGCAGGGTCGGTGATTACTTTCATAGGTGGTACTCACTGCGGAGCGGG
Organism: uncultured Pirellulaceae bacterium; assembly: GCA_964400585.1. GTDB lineage: Bacteria > Planctomycetota > Planctomycetia > Pirellulales > Pirellulaceae > CAYNVI01. The sequence continues at coordinate 970 of CAYNVI010000513.1, forward strand.
CTCCGTTCCACACCGCGGTGAAGGCCCCTTTTCGCACGATGCTCTTCCCCGCCGCGGTGTCGGTCCGCATCGAATGCACCCGCTCTCAGCCATTCATCGACCCTGAGGTCCTTCGACTCATGCGATTCCACGTCTGCCTCGTCCGTCCCAGCGTTGTTCTGATGTTGGCGGTGCTCTGTTCCTCGGTAAGTCTTGCCCAAGACGATGGCGGTGGCGATGGCGACGGCGGCGACGTCAACGTCGTCAACCAGCCGATCGCCGGGGTCGAAGTCGACGCCGCCGGGGTGCTCCGCGTCAAACGCTTTGACCCGCGGGTCGGGCGAGCTCGCGTGGGGGCGGCCCGGCAAGCGTTACCGGCTGATTTGCAGCGTCCTTCGCCGCTGCGGAAAGTCTCGCTGAACCGCTTGGAAGCGGCCTTGGGCGAAGTCGGGCAGCCTGCTGAGGCGATGCGCGCGATGGCGGGGCTCACGCGGATCGAGTATGTCTTCTACTACCCCGAAACGGGGGACATCGTGATCGCGGGTCCCGCCGAACCGTTTGCCGCCGACGCCTCGGGGCGTCTCCGCGGGCTCGATTCGGGCCAGCCGGTGCTGTTGCTGGAAGATATGGTCACCGCCCTTCGCGCTTACGGACCCAATTCGCCGCCGACCGGCGTAATCAGCGTCTCCATCGATCCGACCGCCGAAGGCTTGCAGCGTTTGCAGCAAGTCATCGGGGCGGCCCGACGTGGTTTGCGACCCTCGGATGCGGGCCGCCTGGCGGCGATGATGAAAAACAACCTGGGACTGCAGACCGTCTCGATCCGCGGCATTCCCACCAGCACGCACTTCGCCCGCGTGCTGGTCGAAGCCGACTACCGGATGAAATTGATCGGGATCGGCTTGGAGAAATTGCCGCTCCGCTTCGCCAGCTACGTCGATCGTGCGGCTCCCCAACAGGTGGCCCGCAATGCGATGGAACGTTGGTATTTCGAGCCCAACTACGAAGGGGTCACGGTCAGCCGCGATGGGTTGGCGATGCAGTTGAGCGAGCATGGCGTCAAGTTGGTCGGCGCCCACGAACGGGTGGGCGCCCAAGGCCAACGGGCAGGGGCTGGCCGCGGCAATCGCGCCAGCGAAGCCTTCTGCCTGGAGTTCACCGAAAAGTACGACCAGATCGCGCGGGTCGCCCCGGTTTACGCCCAACTGCGGTTGTTGATCGACGCTTCGATCGCCGCGGCCTACATCCAGGAACAGGATTTCTACGGCCAGGCGGGCTGGCAGATGCCGTTGCTGGGAGACGAGTCGCTGCTGTCGGTGGAAACGCACACCGCCCCCGAGCAGGTGGAAACCGCGGTCAATGCGATCTGGAAAGGCAACACCTTGATGACGCCGCTCGGCGGCGGTGTCAACGTGCAGCCTCGCTTGGCGTTGAGCCGCGAGCATTTGCAAGTCGATGAAGCGGGCGCGAACGACGCCCAACGAGCGACCGCCGGCCCGGAACGATTGAAGCCAGGACAATGGTGGTGGGACTGAGTGCCTCTCCGGAAACCCCCTCACCCTACCCCTCTCCCCCGCCGCGGCGGGCGCGAGGGAACGAAAGGAGCCGCTGCGCGGCCAGTTGGCTGGTTTCCGGATAGGCTCTGAGCTTCCGGCGGGGAATGCGCTCGGCCTCCTCCTTTCCTCACTGGAGCGAGGGGGAGAGGTGAAGCCGCGGCTCACTCGGCGTCACGATAGCGACCCACCAGCAAGGCCGCCGTTGAGCGAGCTTGGCCCTTTTTCCTCAGGCCGGCGGAGGGCTGTGGGTGCTCGGCGGGCCCACCTCTTTCGGCTGCTTGCCTCGGGGCCGTTCCCTTCCGGTAGCCTGCTTGACGCTCGGTTGTCGGCCGGCTGTTCTTTTGCAGCCCTGCAGAGGGGATTGGCCGCGGGATTCTTTGACCGGGACCTTTTGGTGACCTAAGAATCTCTAGCGTGTCACCGCCCGGGCTTCTGGAACCTGCTGCTTGCCCGGTTGGAGCGAAAGGACACGTGTGACTTTCCGCGCAAGCTCAACCGGTGGCAAGCCTTACGATGTCCAAACCCCTTGAGATCCTGCTGGTCGATGACGATCGATACCTCGCCGATTCGATGGCGTCGTGGTTGACCGAGCAGGGATTTCGAGTCGACACGGCCGAAACCTTGGCCGGGGCCGAAGCGCAACTGCGGAGCCACGGCTACGGCCTGCTGATTACCGACTGGCAATTGGAAGACGGCGACGGATTGGAATTGATTGCGCAGGCGGTTCGGCGTCAGCCGCAACTGGCTGTGCTGGCGATCACGGGCTATGCGAGTCCCGACACCGCGGTCGAGGCGGTGCGGGCGGGCGCCTACGACCTGCTGACCAAGCCGCTGATCGATGACGAATTGCTGTTGGCGATCGACCGGGCCGTTTCACAACAAGCGATCGAGGCGGAGAACGAATCGCTGCGGTTGCAGCTCGACCGCCGGCTGGGGATGGAAGAGATCCTCAGTCACGACTACCGGATGCTGAAGCTGTTCGATGTGGTCGACAGCGTGGCCGATGCACGGGCGTCGGTCTTGATCAGCGGAGAAAACGGGACGGGGAAATCGATGATCGCCCGGGCGATTCATCGCCGCAGCCAGCGTCGCAATGCGCCGTTTGTCGAAGTGGCCTGCGGCGCCTTGCCCGACAATCTTTTGGAAAGCGAATTGTTCGGCCATGTCTCGGGGGCCTTTACGGGAGCCTCGACCGACAAGGTCGGGAAATTCAA
>CAYNVI010000514.1:0-3710 GCA_964400585.1 uncultured Pirellulaceae bacterium
GCGGTCCGGTTTGCCCGCTCACAGCAAAGCGCTCGGCCGCGTTGCTCTCCCCCCACCGTGGCTAAGGAAGGGTCCGCACCGGGACGCACTCGGCGCCACGTTATCGGCTCGCCACCCCTCCCTCCTTTGCCCCGCTTGGCCGCTTTTTATCAGCCCCCCGCCTCCCGCCTCCTGCCCACGGCTTGCCGCTCCCCCGAAGTTTCTCCGCCGACGCCTTCCGGAAGGTACAATAGAAAAGCTGCGGCCCCCCTGGCATTCGGCTTGCCTGGTACAAATGGCACTCCGCTTGCTCTACAAGTCGGGGCCCTGGCGTTCCTGTCATTGCGACAGCGTTTTTGCTGGTTTTTCCGTCCTGTCGTCCATCCTCTTGGGTCAACCTGCCATTTTATTGGTGAGAGCGTGCCGTGGAATTGGTCCGACCGCATCTGCTGATTACCGACGACGATCGCGCCCTGCGTGAAGCGCTCGCCCAGGCGTTGATCCGCCGCGGTTTCGAAGTGACGCTGGCGTCGGGCGCCGACGAAGCCCTCGATGCCGTCCACGGGGGGTGCGTCCATTTGGCGCTGGTCGACGTGCATATGCCGCGGGTCACCGGGCTGCAACTTTTGGCCCAATTGCACGCCGAATCGTGCGAGCTGCCCTTCATTTTGATGAGCGCCGCGATCGATCCACAGATCTGCGAAGAAGCCAAGAAGATGCGGGCCTACCGCGTCCTCAGCAAACCGATCCGCCTGCCCGTGCTGACGCAGACCGTCAGCGAGGGTTTGGCCGAACACTACGGCTGGGCCGGCTAAACGAGCCCAGCCTCCGGCGGGAGCCCCTATTCGAGTCCTTCGAATTCGCTCCAGAGCTGATCGAGGCTTTCGGTCCGCGCTTCTTCGTCCTCGTCCCCTTGGCCACGCGCGATCAGCTCGAAGACCTCGTCAGCCGGTTCCGCCGAACCGACTTCCAGTTCGCCCGAACCGACCAGCTTGGCCACCGAGTCGGCGTGCCCACCGCCGGTCTCGCCGGCAGGCGAGTCCTGCAACGTCGTGACCGTCGAGGTCAGCGACGGAACCGCTTCGCCTTCGCCAAAGTTCTGCCCATCGCGAGCACGACGATTCAAGGCATTGATCACCGCCAGGGCATCCCGCGGTTCGACGCGGCGGTTCCCGTCGACGTCGACGAAGCTCGGGCCTTGGGCGTCGGGCGGGACTTGCGTCGGCAGGTCCGAGTTGAGGTAGTTGATGATCAACAGGGCATCGATCGGCGAGACCTCGCCATCGTTGTTGACATCGGCCTGCAAGTTGGGATTCTGCAAGCGGCTGGAAACGATCCGCACGCTGACCTGCCCGACGTTGCTGGTGCTCCCCTGCGTGTCCTCCACCGTGTAGGCGAATGAATCGGTCCCGAAGAACCCATCGTCGGGGATGTACTGGACGGTCCCATCGGGACGCGGAATCGCTTCGCCATGCTCCGGGGGACGGGTGATCACGAGCGACGCGGGATCGAGCGTGCCGTCGGGATCGTTGTCGTTGCTGAGCACGCTGATCGTGAGCGGTTCCTCACGGAACCCACCGGCCGCATCGTCGATCGCTACCGGGGCCTCGTTCGAGGTGATCGTGATCGTTCCCTGTTGCGAAACCGCCCCGAGATCGTCGCGGACCACGTAACGGAGCAGATCACTGCCGCGGAAACCGGCAAAGGGCGTGTAGATCAGGGTCCCGTCACCCACCGAGCTGACCGAACCGAAGGCCGGCTGAAGGGTAACCTGCAGCGTCGTCGGGTCGATCGAACCATCGACGTCGATGTCGTTATCCAGCGGTCGCAAAATCGTCGGCGTACCGGGCTGCACGTCGGTCGAATCGGCCACCGCCTGGGGGGCATCGTTGATGCCGCTGATCTCCAGGCTGATCGTCCCCGCGTTGCTCTGCCGCCCCGTGCTATCGATCACGGAGTAGACAAAGGTGTCGGTCAGCGGGGGATCCTGAGGAGCCAACGCCTGCAAGGCGTCGGCCGCCGTCGGGTCGTAGACGATGTTGTTATCGGCATCCAAGCTCACCGCCGCTCCCGACAGCGTGGTGTTGCTGCTCAACACGATCGTCAGCTGATCATCCGGCAAATCGGGGTCGCTATCGTTCGCCAGGACCGTGGCCCGGTCGATCACCAGGACGGTATCTTCGTCGGAGCTCAACAGGTCGTCTTGCACGATGGGGCGATCGGGCTGCGGGACGATCGTGATGGTCAGATCGACCGCCGCTGCCTCGCCCCCTTCCGAATCGATCGCGCGGACGCCCACCGTCACGTTGCCATGGGCGTCCGGAGCCGGCGTGAACCGCAGGCTGCCGTTATCCGCCACCTGCGGAGCGACTTGGAACAGCGGCAGATCGGCGGGATCGACGTCGACTTCGAAGCGAACCGTTTGCGCCACTTGCTCATCGGCCGGTCCCGGCAGGATGTCTTCTGCCCAAGGCCGGTTGTAAGCGCCGCTGTCTTCGTCGACCGCGACATCCGCCCCAGGCGTGAAGGTCGGAGCATCGTTGACCGCGTCGACCGTGATCGTGAAGGTCCGCAACGCACTGCGGTTGACCTCACCAGGCCGCACCGGATCGGCATTCCCATCATCGATCGCTTGGACCGTGAAGCTGGCCGATCCGTTGGCATCCGCAAGCGTCTGGAACCGCAGCGTCCCATCGGGCGCCACCGACACTTGCAGCTCGTTGTTCTCGGTCGCGAACAAGGACGCTGCCTCGGACGCGTCGAGCGGCGTCACGTTGAACGAAACCGATTGACCGGCAGGGGGAGCCAGGTTTTCGTCGACCGCCCCGACCGGCCCCGCTTGGATGTTGGTGATCCAGTTCGGCACGACCGTCAAACCGATCTCGTTGGGATCGACAGCCGGGTCCCCTTCGCCAGCGTCTTCGGGAACCGCGAGACTCGACGCCCCGGCGAACTGCGGAGCATCGTTGATCGCCCGCACCTGCAGATCGACCGAAAAGAACGAAACCCTCGGATCCGCCGACACGTTCCCGTCCAAATCGACCGAGACGGCGTCGACATCCGTCACGCTGTAGATGAACGAGTCGCTGCCATTGAAGTGAGTCTTGGGCACGTACCGCAGGAAATCGCGTCCCCCGATCGTGACCGGCGTCAACTGCCCACCGGCCGGCGTCGAGGCCGGGACCGGGGCCGCCAGCGACAAGGTCTGATTCCCGCCAGGCGTCCGATTCGCCGCCTCATTGGGCGGACCCACCGTGAACTTGTCAAGCAAACCTTGTGGTTCGCCGGGCAATGCTTCCAGCGGGATCAGGAAGGCATTGTCTTCGTTCAGCGTGAACGTAACCGGATCGCTGTTGGCAAACCGCGGGGCGTCGTTCTGCGGCTGGATCGAGATCGTCAACGGCTGCGAAGCTGAGGCGGCGATGTCTCCCCGCGATCCATCATCCGGACCGTTATCGGTCAACATCACATCGAAGACCACTGTCCCATAGGCGTCGGTCGCCGGCGTGAATTCCAAAGTCCCGTCGGTAGCGATCCGTGGAGCGTCAAGGAAGAGCTGATCGGCAAACGCTTGGTCCGCCGGATCGGCGACATTCACCTGGAAGGACAGTTCCTGTCCCGAGACGATGTTCGTCTCATCCAGGGCGGTCGCTGGAGGTCCTGCGAAAATGTCGACCGCCAGGTTTTCGAACCGCATCGGTCCGGCATCCTCGAAAGCGGCTACGGCGTTA
>CAYNVI010000515.1:0-3710 GCA_964400585.1 uncultured Pirellulaceae bacterium
TCTCGGCCAGCATCGACTGCCGCACGATCAAGTCAAAATCGTGAAACCGGCGGCGATCGGGACTGTTGAAGTCGACCCGTTTGAGGTCGAGCCAGTCGGCCGCGAAGTCGCGGATAAACGCCGCCCCGCGCGGCGCCGCCAGCATCCGCTCCAGCTGGCCGTGCAGGATTTCCGGTTCGGAAAGCGTGCCGGCCGCAGCCAACCGCCGGAGCTCCGCATCGGGCATGCTGTTCCACAGGAAATAGCTGAGCCGGGAGGCGAGGGCAAAATCATCCAACTGTCCCGGTCGCTCGTGGAAATAAAGGAACCGCGGCGAACAGAGCAGGCTGCGGTACGCCCCGCGGAGGACCTCGACCAACGGTTCTCCCGCTTCGTAGGCGGCGATCGCCCGCGCCGCGTAAGGCTCGATCGAGGCTTCCTCGACCGGACGCCGGAAGGCCGCCTCGGCAAACTTCACCAAGCGTGCGCGAATCGCCGCGGGCGAAACATCACCCTGGAGCTCCCCTGGGGTGCTGCGATCCTGAGCGGACGCCGCATCCTCTTTCGCTTTGGCCTCTTTCACGTTGGCGCGCGGCGCGGCGTCGGTGGCGGACCGCTGATCGCCGGTGGCGAGAAGTTCACCGAACAACCGCGAACGCACCGCCCGGTCGTCGGGCCCGCGATGGATCCGTTCCATCCGCACCGAGTGGATCGCGAGGCCGGGAACATCTTGGGGTCCCCCTTCTCCTGCGCCGACCTGGCCGCCTCGGAATCGCCCTTTCTTCAGCGTTTCGTCCCCCGGCCGCACCTCCAACATGTCGCCTCGCGGCAGCCAAGTCTCAAAGGTCCATTCGTCCGCTTCTTCGGTCGCTTCGAACGCGCCGACCCATTCGAGCAAGGGGGCGGAGGAGACACAACGTCCGGTCCGCACCGTGCACCACACTCCATGGTCTTCCGGTGCCTTCAGCGAGGAGGCTTTGATCGTGAATCGGTACCAGCCAGCTTCTTTGGCCGTGGTCACGGGCAACCGACCATAGAAGATCAAACCCGAATTCCAGACGACCGCGTTGCCGTCGAGCATCTCCGGTTCGCGACAGCGTCGTTTCGGATTGCTCCGCACGACGTCTTCGGCCGCAAGTTCCCGCAGCTCCTGATCGGCCGGCGTCGTCGCCCGTCGAAAGGCTTCATCGAGCGCCAAATCGACCACCCGCAGATGCTGCTGCAGTTGGAAGTGCGACATCGACTGCCCGGCAGCGATCGTGGGGAAAGCCTGGTCGGTCGATTCCTCCGGAAGCTGGGCTGCCAGCGGCACATCAATGCCCAGCAGGTCATGCAAGGTTCGCTCCAACTGCAGGTCGGTCAACCGCCGGGCCTGGACGCGGCCGCGCTCGGCAAACGCTGCCCTCTGGTGGTCGCCGATCCAGCGCTCTAGCTCGCTCAAGAAGGGTGTGGTCTCCGCTGCCGGCAGAGCCCCCGCTTCGGCCGGTGGCATCTCTCCCGCCTGCACGCGGTCGAAGATCCGGATCCAGCGATCCCGCGTGGAATCCTCCTGCAGCTCGCCGGAGACCGCCGTCGCGTCAAAACCGCCTTCCCCGAACTCTCCTTCGTGGCACGACACACAATTCAGCTCCAAAAAGTCCTGCAGCCGGTCCGGGACCGCGGCGGAACTCAGCGACGAAGCCACAATCCCCAGCAGCCAAGCCGCCATGGGCAGCATCTGTCGGAATCGGCGCGGTGCGCGAATCCTGCTCATAAGAACTCTTCATCGGTTGGAAAGGCGGGAGCACATCGGGGGAGGGTGATGCGCCGCAATATTTTGACTGACCCGAAACGATCGGACCGCGCCAAGGTAGGGCGGGAGGTGGGATGGGCTGGGGGGGAAGGGAAGGGCGTCGCGACGGAATCGAGAGGGCGTGGGTGCCAAATGCGTGCCGCCGATCCCCATTTTTTGTCTTGCGGAACGACGCATCATCGTTCTATGGACAAACACTTCTATTTTAACGAAGTTCCTCTCGGCTGACTATCGAAAAAGCGAGTTGCCCGCCGGCCACCGTCGACAGCCTCTCGCTTCCCAACGACTTACCCTCCCGCGCGTCAAAGCCCGAAAGCAGGCACCGATGAGCAGTCCCCGTCCCGCCTCTTCGTTCGACGGCCTGATTTGCCACCAAACCGGTGTTGTCGGGCCGATTCGACTCCCCGAAGCGACGCCGCAGCGGTTCCTCGACGAGTTCAATCGCATCTACGCCGGCATCGGGCTCACCGCGGAAAGCAGCCAAGCGACAAGGCCACGGTCCTCTACACCCCCCGAAGGAAGGGACAGTTAAGGGGTCGGCCGTCCGTTTCCGAAATGGGGCTGGCACTGTCCCGCTAAGGCGAAGCTGCGCTGCCGAGCCGTTCCCGGACGAACTGCATCGTCGTCTGCTTTGCCAGGGGATGCTGGAAGCTCACGAGGTGCCCGTGGCCGGTGATTTCGACGTAGCGACTCGGCACCCCCACGGCGGTCTGCCGAGCAAACATCGAGCGACTATCCCCCATCGGCACGATCAGGTCGCGCGAGCCATGGAAAAAGAGGGTGGGAACGTCGCCGGCCGAGACGTAGGTCGCCGGCGAAGCGCAGCGGTAAACCTCCGGGGCCCCTCCCCGAGAGTCGCCTAAAAAATAGGCCAGGGTCCGGTTGGCCGGCGGCAAGGCCCGGAAATCACAAGGGGCCCCGCCCGCGACCACCAAGCTCGGTGTCGGCAACGATGCCCAGCGCGGGTCCTCGGCCGACCATCCGCTCGTCTGCTGCTGGACGCCCCGCGGTTCATCGACCAAAGTTCCGACCAACAGGCAGAGGTGGGCCCCCGCGGAGTAACCGAACAAGCCGATCCGGGTGGGATCCCAGCCGTAGCGTTCGCTTCGTTGCTGCACCCACAGCAGGGCCGCCCGGACATCGTCGAGCTGGGCCGGGAATTTGTGTTTCGGGGCGAGCCGATAATTGATCACTACCGCCGCGATTCCCGCCTCGGCGAACGAGCGACCGTATCCCCCGGCCATCCACTTATCGCCCATCGACCAGCCTCCGCCGTGCACCACCACCATCACCGGGACTTTCTCGGTCGACGGTTCGTCCGCGACGGGGGGCAGGTAGAGGTCGCAGGACCGCAACGCATCGACGCGCTCCGTGAACGGCACGTCGTATTCGACCCGCACGGACCCTTCCTTGCGCGCTTCCTCGCGGTCCGAAGCCGGCGCGTTCGGGGGTGCCGACCAGGCGGGCGAGGAACCGCCCACAAGGAGGGCTGCGACCAGCCAACCTCGCAAGAATCCGCGCAAGAATCCGCTCGAGGGCAGGCCCGCGCTCGACGCGGGGAAGGCAGACCCCGCAGGTAACCGACAAGCGAACATGGAGACCATCCGCGTTTCCAAGCCAACAGGTGCTCGCACCGGGATCGCAACCACCCGCCATCCTTTCACGGTGTCACCCTGTTGCAGATCTTACCGCAGTCGGCGACCCACCGCCCAGCCAAGACGCGGCATTCCGCCCAGCACTGCCGTCTTTTTTGGCGGTTCCCTATACTAGGACTAAGGTTCTGTCAGGAACGTACGGAGACGGCCGCCCCCCGGCACCGTTTGTTCTCTCGCCCATGTGCGGGAGCAGTCGGAGGGTCAGGCCCAATCACTTTCTGGGCAGCGACTAAGAGCCTATCCGGAAACCAGCCAACTGGCCGCGCAGCGGCTCCTTTCGTTCC
>CAYNVI010000516.1:0-3696 GCA_964400585.1 uncultured Pirellulaceae bacterium
AAACACGGCAAGCGCCACGAACTCCAGCGCTACGACGGCGAACCCCACGGCTTCGGCGGCCGCGCGACCCCACGAGCCGAGCAACTCAACCACTCCGATCGGCGCTCCGGCGGCTCCGCCCGAGCGTTTATCTTGGCGGCTATTGTCCTCCACAAAAGCCGCCAGCGCCGGGATGGCAAAGTGCCCGTCGGCGCCCAGTTCCTCGAGCTGCGTATACAGAGCTTCTCGGTCCGGTTCGCTCTCGCGCATCAGAACCTCGACGACCTGCCGTCGCAGGGGGACCGATTCATCGGGGTTGCCAACGACGTCCAACAAAATGGCCCGCGTCGAATCGGCAAGATAGAGGCGTCTTTGCGCTTGCGAGCCCGCGAGCCATTTGGCCGCCTCGATACCGACCCGGGGATCGGGGTGCTGGAACGCCTGACCCAGGAAGCGATCGATCGGTTGGCTAGTCCGGAAAGCATCGAGCGCTTGCCGGGCGTCCGCCAGGCGTGGGCGGTCGTTGTCGACGATCCCTGCCACGAAGTCATCGAAAAGCTCGTTCCCAATCGCGATTTGCCGGCGCTGACTCCGCCAGTCTCCAGCATCGGACGCGAATCTCGGATGGGCCACGGCGATCGACAGTGCCGTGCTCCCTTCCATGTTCTTACCGACAAGCTTGAATTCGGAACCTGCTTTGACGAGGGAAACGTGGGGGTTCTTTTCCAGCCACTCAGCCCCCGGAGTCATCCGCAGAGTCAGCTTCAGGGGACCTCGATAGCCGATGCGTATCGGGCACCTGACTTCGCCTTTCCGAAAGATGGCCCGGCGATCAAGCGTCAGAGAAGGTCCCAGCTTGAATCCTTCGAAACGGTAGTAACCGGTGCCTTCCAGAGAAATGAACTCGCCGTAGCGTTGGTAGATGGGGTCATTCGGCTCCAGAGCCGCCAAGTGGGCTTCGACGGCTTGCTCCGTCTCGGCGACGATCTGGGTGTCGAGCCGCCGGAGGATTTCCGCATCGCGTTTCGCCCGCCACACGAACCAACAGATCGCTAGGAAAGGGATGATCACAGCGAAGGGGATCAGGAAAAATCGTCGTTTCATCGTGACGCCTGTTTTTCTTAAACGGAGCAGAGCCTTGGGTACTCTTGACTGGAGCCCGCTTCCGGCAGAAGACAGCGCGCCTGGGGACCCCCACTCCAAAATCCGACCGCCCCGGCGCGATCGCGCGTTTGGCGAGCAATCCCGGCGATCCACAGGAGGACCGTTCAGAAATAACGTCCCCCAGCCTCGTTTTCCCTTTCAGGGCAGAGGGAGCAAAGTCGGCTTCGCCGACTTGTGTATAACTGACAAGCCAGGCGGAAGGGCACTTTTCCGACAGAGCCTAACGCACCCACTGCACGAACAGACTCAGGCCCTGGAACAGCACATCGGATTGATCATGCGTTCCCCGCGAGCCACCAAAGTTCGTCAGGGGAGCCTGATCGATCGCGTTGGCGACATCATCAACAAATAGCAACCGGTACCCGGCCCCGACGCTCAGTTGCTGCGTCAGCGCGTAGGTCCCGTCAAGTTTCAAGCGGTAGCTCCAGGCCGTCGTGTCGCTGGTTTCCCGATACGACGTGAGGCCCGAGCCTCCGTTGTAGTAAGCCCAATGCTTCACATCGTTTTCGTAAACGCCGAAGCCACTGCCGAGCTTCAGCGTGTAGCGGTCACGCGCCAACAACAACGCCGTGATCCCGACATCGACGCCGTTCAGATCATTATCGACCGTGTCGCGGTAGATGCCGTCGCTTAGTCCGCCATGGGAAAACTCCGCCCATAAACTGTCATCGAGCGATAAGTAGCGGTAAGCGATCGAATATGACAGCCAATCGTTGGCCTGTTTTTCGAATCCGATCGTCGCGCTTTGCACGTTCGATTCGGCGCGGGTTTGCAGATTGCGGGCAAGCGAGCTGCCGGCGGAAAACGCGGGACTCCCGTCGACCCACAGGCCGGTTGCGCCACGCTGCAGCGCTTCGTCCCAGTCAACGTCAAAATACTCGCCAAACAACGTCGTCGTTGGCGTGCACTGCAGGCGGGATCCGATCTGAAAACCGGCTTCCATGTCAAAGGAATAGTCCTCGGCGTCGACCACCGGGCTTTCCAAATCATCCACGATGATCGGCGCCGAGCCGCCACCACTTCGGTGCAACAACAAGGCGCCGGCTTCCACCGTCCAAGGATCGTCTGCCCATGCGATACTCGGCAGTGACAGAGGAAGCATCAGAAAGAGTGACCAGGTAATCCAAATGCGCATCGGGGCGTCCTTGCGGCGAGAGGGAGAGCGCAGTCGACGGCAGGATTCGGAAGGCCGGACTACGATCGGCTGACGGGCGGGTAACCCCAGTGAAGGGGGGCTCCAGCAAGATCGTCCCCGACGCGAAGAGCTCCTCGACGAATCACCTGAAATCACGGACAAAATGGAACCCTCGGCAACGCAAACCGGATCGACCGGCGCATCGCTACGGGCGCGCGATACGGGGATCCGGTGCAAAGCGCATCGCCGGCAGAAGACGCAGCTCTCCGTACGTGAAAGCTAAGCGGGGTACGGTGCACGGGCGCGGTGCGCTAGGCAAGTCGGCAGTATTGATTCGGTACAGCGGCTACCTCAGCGCGATCGCAAGCAGTCACGATCAAGCCCCTCTCCCCCAAAATGGCAGCGTGGGTCGCAAATCGAAATGGAACGCCGCTAAGCAGGTGACCATCACTGATCTTGTTTAACCGCGTGCCCATCGGGCCGCGATCGCGGGGGGTTGCCCACGCGGTTAAACGAAAAGACGCTTGCTTCCGTAAACGCAGGCAAAACCAATCCCTCGGCGAAAACCTTTTCATCAGCCCAGGGTCAGGGTGAGGGGCCTTAGAAAAGCGGCAGGTGTTCCTGAACGATCCCTTGGAACGGGTTATTGCGGGGCGAGGCTGTTCGCCAAATGTTCATGCGCCGCCGCCAATTCGTCTTGGTCGAGCGCGCGATAAGCGGTCGCCAAGCGGCGATGACTTCGGACCGCCAACGCGGGGTCAGCTAGCGATTTTTCCAACGCCGGCACTGCCTCGCAGTAACGTTCCAGCTGCAAGAGAATCTGGCCGCGTGTTTCGTACAGGGAGGGCTCGTCAGCGGTTTGCTCGAGCGCTGCGTCGATCAGGAGGAGTGCTTTTTCGAGGTCGGGATCGTCTTGGCGCGAAAGGGCGACCGCAAAATGGTTCATGATCATCGCCGCTTCGGGCATCGGCTGGGTGCCCCGCGCCAGTTGCAGCACTGCTTCGTCGTTCTCGTCCCGCAGGAGGGCGGTAGCTGCACGCATGAATGGACGCAGTTCGGGAGCCAGATCACGGAGCAGCGCGTCGCGCATCTTGTCGAGCTTCTCGCTTGCGGCCTGTGTCGATTCGAGCACCAGGGGGACGAGAGCCGCAAGGACATCCGGGTGGGCCGGCGCGAGGTCGACGGCGCGCTGCAGCAAACGGAGCCGCCGGGCTAAGTTCTGCACCGATTCGTGATCCCTATCTAATGATTCGGACCAGCGAGCCAAGACCTGGGCGCGCGCCTGCCGAAACCCTGGTGCTTCGGTGACTTTCGCTCCTCGCTCGAACACATCCAGTGCAGATTCGAAGCGGTGCAAGAAGGCCAGCGTGTTGCCCTTCAGGTGGTAGCCGTCGGCATTCCCCGGGTTCTGTTCCAGG
>CAYNVI010000517.1:0-3688 GCA_964400585.1 uncultured Pirellulaceae bacterium
GCTGACCGCTTGGCGAGTCCCGAGGCTGTCCTGTGGGTCGGATCCGATGCGGCCGATCAGCCGGTCGGCCAGGTGCGGTTCGAATTGACGCCGGAAGGGACGCTCGATATTGGGTTTTCGGTCGACCCGAGCCTCCGCGGGCAAGGCAAAGGGCGTCAATTGCTGCGGACAGCCATTCACACGATGCGCCAGCAGACCCCGCGTCCGATCGTCGCCAAGGTGAAGCGGGATAATCCGGCTTCGCGGCGGCTTTTCGAAACGCTGCCCTTTGAGCCGGTCGCGGGTCCCGACCCGGAACTCGTCTACTTTGCCTTGTCGGCTTCCTGACCGCCCCCTTCCTTTCGCTTGCTCACCCACACCCTTGTTGCCTGGATATCGGTATGCCCTCTTTCGTGATCAATGGACGTGATGTCAGCCAGGGGAAGGCCTACATCATCGCGGAATTATCGGCGAATCATCAGCAGTCGCTTTCCCGCGCCCTGGAGCTGGTCTCCCTGGCCAAGCGGCACGGTGCCGACGCGGTCAAGCTGCAGACCTACACGCCCGACACGATGACGCTCGATTCGGATCGCCCCGAGTTCATGATCGATGCGCTTCCACCCTGGAACGGGCGGAAGCTGTACGACCTGTACGCCGAAGCGATGACGCCCTGGGAATGGCACGAGGCGTTGTTTGCCCGGGCCCGGGAAGAAGGGCTCGATTGCTTTTCCTCCCCCTTCGATCCGAGCGCGGTCGATTTCCTGGAGCAATTCGATCCGCCGGCCTACAAGGTCGCCTCCTTCGAAGTCACCGACCTGCCCTTGATCGAGCACATCGCGCGGCAAGGACGTCCGGTGATCATGTCGACCGGAATGGCCAATCTGGCGGAAATCTCCACCGCGGTGGAAACGGTCAAACGGGCCGGCGCTCCCCTCGCGTTGCTGAAGTGCACCAGCGCCTACCCTTCCCCGCCCGAATCGATGCACCTCCGCACGATCCCCCACTTGGCCGAAGCGTTTCAGGTCGTGGCCGGCCTCTCCGACCATTCGATGGGGACGGCCGTGCCGGTCGCCGCGGTGGCCCTGGGGGCTCGGATCATCGAAAAACACTTCACCCTCAGCCGCGCGGAACCGGGGCCGGATTCGAGTTTTTCGCTGGAACCGCACGAGTTCCAGCAGATGGTCGATGCGGTACGCGTAGCCGAGCAAGCCGTCGGCGATGTCTCCTACGCCCTCAGTGAAAAAGAACAGGCCAGCCGGCTCTATCGCCGCTCGCTGTTCGTGACCAAGCCGGTTCGCAAGGGCGAAAAACTGACCCCGGAGAACGTGCGCTCGATCCGACCCGGCCATGGCTTGCAGCCCGAGCACCTGCAACGGGTGCTCGATTCGGTCGCGGCCGAAGACTTGGAACCGGGAACGCCGCTCGACTGGCGGTTGCTCACCCAGTGAGCCGGTTCCAAGCAGCGGGGCAGGTCGCCGCCGCGGCAGTCGAATTCGGCGGCGAGGTGGCGAACCGGGCGTTTAGCCTCCGGCGGTGGTCTCGACGGGAACCCGTCCATCCAGGTACCGCCAATTCTTCAAAAAGCTGATCAGATCGCGCATCTGGTCGATCGTTAGCACTTGCTCGAAGCCTTCGGGCATCAAGGAAACGCCGGCGGTCTGGAAGGCTTCGATGTCGCTCCGCGGCGTGACGACCAGTTCGCCCCCCTGCACTTTCAGCGTGACTTCGTCGGCGTTTTCTTTCACCAGCAGGCCGTCGATGACCTTGCCGTCGACGGTCAGCACGGTGTAACGCAGGTAGGCCGCGTCGATCGCGGCATTGGGATGCAAGATCGCGGTCAGGAGTGCCGCATGGGTCTTGGTCCGGCTGTCCGAAATCTCCGCGCCCACGTCGGTGCCGATCCCATCGACACGGTGGCAAGCGGCGCAGTGTTCCTGGAAAAGTTTGCGGCCGGCCAGCGGATCGGCCGGCCCGCTGAGCGCCGGATGATAATGGTCGATGATCGCTTGTCGGTCGGCGCCGGCAGCCGCAAAGATCGCTTGGGCCCGTTTTTTTACTGCGGGATCGCTCGCCCGCTGCAGCCGTTTGGAGGCAGCGAGCCCGATCGTCGAGATCGGCACATCCCCGCTGGCGATCCGCTCCAATAATCCCAGCGAGGTCTCGGGAGTCCGTAGCAACTGGGCAATCGCTTCCCGCCGCAGGGCGGGGGGAAGTGAACGGCCTTGGCGATCGAACCAAGCGACGAAGCCGTCGCGATCCTGGCTGAACAGCAGCGGCAGGGCCGCGATGCGGATCGCCGGAGGCTGGTCCAAAGCGACCAACGGTCGCAGATCGATTTCCTCCGCCCGATCGCTGAAGGCGGGCCAGCTGACGGTGAGCAACTCAAGCGCGTGCAGCCTTTGCGATTCGGGTGCCTGGGAGTCGACGGCGGTGCGGGCCGCACCGGCAAAGGCTTGGTCCAAGCGGTTTTCAGCCGGCGGGGGGAGCGTGTTCCGCAGCGTCGCGATCGCGGTGCCGCGGCGGCGCGTCCCCTGCAGGATTCCCAGGATCACGCTCCGCGCGGCTGCATCGTGTTTCAACGAAGTCAGCACCGGGGCGATGGCTGCCGGGACCTGCATCCCGATCCGCGTCGCCAGATGCTGCAGCAATGCCGGCTCCGCGGTGGTCGGTTGGTCGGTTGCCGTGATCGCCGTCAGCAACGGTTCCAGCAACCGTGAGTCGACCGCGCCCAGAGCCAGCTGAAAGGTGGCTGCCGCCGGGTGGTCTTGAGCCGCTTGGTGCAACGCCGCTACCAGCGTCGCCGGCTCGGCGGTGCGGGCGACAAAGTCGGGGCTGCCGAGGGCGACGACCGCGCGCAGTTGCACCTCCGCATCGGTGTCGCTTGCCGCGTCCAGGATCAGCCGATCGGCATCCGGATGGGGGCTGGCCAACGTGACCGCCAACGCCCGCACGGCGGGATCGGGATCGGTCAGCAAACGCTGGCGGAGGATCCCGTCGCCGCGCTCGACGGCCGCGAGGAACGCGGCGGCGCGGGCTCGAGCGGGGGGAAGCGAAGCCGCATCTAGGGCCACGCCGCGGACGGCAGCCGCGATCCGGTCGAGCGATTCGGCATCGGCATCGGCGGCGGCCTCGAACAGCATGCGGGAGGCGACACTGCGCTGCCAGCGATTGGGATGCGAGAGCCACTCGGCCCAAGCTGCCGGCGGTTGCTGATCGCCGGGCGGGGCCACCGTGGTGGCCGGATGGTCAGGGACGGCGACCCGCCAGATGCGACCTTGTTGATCGCCGAAACGCTCGTCGGCACGTTCCTTCAACTCCGCCGGCGCCCAGTCGGGATGCTCGATCACTGCGCGATACATGTCGACCACGTAGAGTCCCCCGTCGGGCCCGACGGCTAGATCGACCGGGCGAAAATAGGGGTCCTCGCTGGCTACGAATTCCCGCTCCAAAGGGGCCCGCCGGGCGATCCAGCGGCCCTCGTTGCGGACCGTTTCCTGACGTTGGACCAGGTAGCCGGTCGGCTCGCAGACAAACAGGTCATCCTGCCAAGCCGACGGCAAGCCGTTACCGCCGCCCCGCAGGACCCCGCAGGCGGCGCTAAACTGCCCTGCATGGAGATTGCTGGTGGTCCAGGCGGGGGCGATCGGATGGACCGACGAGGCGGGACCGACCAAGGCGGCATCTTGGTACGCTTGGCTTGGCAGCAGCA